>DATFDB010000131.1:0-5497 GCA_035252445.1 Nitrosotalea sp.
CCACGAACTCCTAAGAGATAAGGTTCTGAGCCTTACGCCGTTGACCAGGCTAGGCGACCCCCGCAACGTGAAAATTAAAACGCCAGAATAAGTGTCTTTTTTATGTCAAGCAAAACTCGAATTCGTTTCCAATACATACTGCATTCAATGCACGTATGTCAAAGAATTCAGTTGGGTATTAGGCATGGTTGATTTCTTCAATGATATCTATTGCATTTTTTAGTTCATAGATTCTTTTGGCCCTAGGATCAGAAAAGGCGATGTTCCATGGCTGATCATATAGTATCACCGACTTTCCTTGTGCCAACATGCTTTCTGCATTTATAGGCGAATCGTCAATGAATACATCATAATCAAGTTTTGCCTTTTCTGTGCCTTCAACCACACCTACATAATTTTTAAAGACAATACCATGCATCTTTAGCCAATTTTTTACATCATTATGCGTGGATGCTTCTCTTGCTGTCACTATATCTACAGTTCCAACCTTTGAGAGATCTTTTGACGCGTACGAAATTTTATTTTCAGTTGGTGGGATATCCTTCCAAGACTTCCAACATGTTGAAAGCTCTTTGTAGAAATCAAATTTGTCTATGTTATATTTTTTCCAAAAATCCCATTCCGATATATCAGATTTTAGTATGACGGTCCGAATTTTATTATTATATGACAACCAAGAATGGATTACGTCTGCAAGAACTCCATCTACATCCAAGGCAATTCTCAAGTTTACTCCTCTTTTAGACTGTCTTTCAGTTCTTCAAGCAGTTTGCGTTGATGTTTATCAATTTTTTTTGGAATGTTGACAACAAGTCTAACATATTGATCCCCTCTGCTACGACTTCCTTGATGGGGCAAACCCTTTCCTCTTAATTTTATTATTGCATTTGGTTGACTGCCTGCTTCAACATCAATTTTTTCTGTTCCTTCTAGTGTTGGCACAACTAATTTCTTTCCCAACGCTGCATCAATCATGGAAATATTTTCATCATAAAACAGGTCTGCTCCATCACGCTTAAACTTACTATGTGGCTTAACTTTGATTCTAACGATTAGATCACCGCTCATTCCGTTTGATTTTGATTCTCCCTGGCCTTTAATTCTATATTCCCCACTTTCAATTCCTGCAGGTATTTCAAATGAAAAATGTCTTGTTCCCTTTTGTTTGCCAGAACCCTTGCATTTGGAGCAAGGCCTCTCTATTATTTTACCGTGACCTTTACAGGTGTTACACGGCTGGACTGTGACAAATGTAGAAAATCCACTACTACGAGACGTTCTTACCTGGCCATAACCGTTACAAACAGAACACGTTCTCATAGAGGTTCCTGGAGTAGCACCTGTTCCCTTGCAGTCTACGCATTCTATTTCGCCTGGAATATCGATCTCTTCTTGTTTTCCTCCAAGTACATCTTCTAATGTTATTTCTGTATCATATACCAAATCTGCTCCTCTTTCACCACCAAATCCGAAATCAAAGCCACCAAACCTGAAACCTCCACCACCTCTGCCAAAGAGATTTTCAAAAATGGACTCAAAGCCAGAACCAAAGACATCCTCAAAATTGACTTTGGAACCTTGGAAGATATCTTCTGTGCTGTACCTACCATCAACTCCCGCGTGACCATAACTGTCATAGAGTTTGCGCTTCTCGGCATCAGATAATACAGCGTAGGCTTCTGACACTTCCTTGAAATGTTCTGCAGCATCATGAGACTTGTTCCTGTCAGGATGAAATTTCAAGGCAAGTTTTCTATACTGAGCTTTTATTTCGTCGGAAGTAGCATTTTTTTGAAGACCTAAGACTTCGTAGTAATCGCGTTTTGTACTCATGATTGTACAATGTTATTTGTTCTCATATACGACATTAGTTTGTTCCCCCAGCAGCTTGGCCTGCAGATCCTGTAGAGTCTTGTGCGCCAGGCTCTGTAGATCCCTGTGCACCAGGTCCTGGGGGCGGAGTCACATTTTTGTAAAGTTCAGTGCTAATGTCATTTACTATTTTCTTCAAAGCATCAAGTTTTAGCTTGATTTCAGCAGGTTCTTTGTTAAGTACGTCTTTGAGATCTTTTATTGCATTACTTACCTTTATTCCCTGATCTTGAGATATCTTGTCCTTGAGATCTTGATTTATCAATTTTTCAGTGGCGTAAATATATTGTTCTGCCTCATTTTTTATTTCAACTTCTTCTCTTTTCTTTTTATCTTGTTCTGCAAAGGTTTCAGCATCTTTTTTCATTTTCTCGATGTCATCTTTTGAAAGTTTGGTGCTTGCAGTAATTGTTATCTTTGCTTCTTTTTGAGTGGCAAGATCTTTGGCAGTAACATTAAGAATTCCGTTTGCGTCAATGTCAAATTTGACCTCGATTTGTGGTATTCCCCGTGGTGCAGGTGGAATGCCTGACAGGTTAAAGCTTCCAAGCGAAACATTATCTGAAGCCATTGGTCTTTCACCTTGTACAATGTGAATAGTTACAGCAGTTTGGTTGTCTGCTGCAGTTGTGAACGTTTTACTTTTTGAAGTTGGTATTGTTGTATTCCTATCTATTATTGGTTCACGTAATCCTCCAAGCACTTCCACTCCAAGGGTTAGTGGTGTAACGTCCAAAAGGACGATGTCACTAGTTACCTCTCCTGCAATGATTCCTGCTTGGATGGCAGCTCCTAACGCTACAGCCTCCATCGGATCTACACCTGCCTCAGGTTCTTTGCCCATCACAGTAGCTACGAATTTTCTAACTAGTGGTATTCTTGTTGGACCACCTACAAGAATTATCTTGCTGACATCAAATGGAGATAATTTTGCGTCTTCTAGTGACTTGGTCATTGATGGTCTGCACCTTTCAACTATAGGGTTTATGAGTTCCTCAAACTTTGCTCGCGTTATTTTTAATTCTAGATTCTTTGGACCAGCAGAGGGATCATATGATATGAAGGGAAGATTTACATCAGTTTCAAATACTGATGAGAGTTCTATCTTTGCTTTTTCAGCCGCTTCTCTAACTCTTACCATAGCAGCACTGTCCTTGGTAATATCTATGCCAGAAGACTTTCTAAAGTTATCAACAATATAATCAATGAGAACTTTGTCCATGTCGGTTCCTCCCAATTGGGTGTCTCCAGAAGTACTCATCACCTCAAAGACTCCTCCTCCCATTTCCATTATTGTTACATCAAGAGTTCCACCTCCTAAATCAAAGACCATTATTTTCATGTCTTGTTTTGATTTGTCAAGTCCGAAGGCAAGCGCAGCTGCAGTAGGCTCGTTGATTATTCTAACAACTTCTAGTCCTGCTATTTGTCCGGCATCTTTAGTAGCTTGTCTTTGATTGTCATTAAAGTAAGCAGGTACCGTTATCACTGCCTTGTCTACTTTTTCTCCGATGAATGCCTCTGCATCATTCTTTATTTTTTGTAAAATAAAGGCAGAGACTTGCTGTGGTTTGTATTCTTTGTCGTAAATCTTAAAGGCGTGGTCTGTGCCCATCTTACGTTTTGCAGCAACCACTGTCCCGTTTGGATTTGTTACTGCTTGTCTTCTTGCCGGTTCACCAACGATAAGCTGACCATCTTTAGTAAATGCAACCACGGATGGGAAGGCCTTGCCTCCGATAGTAGTTCCTTCAGCAGCTGGGATAAGAGTAGGTTTTCCACCCATCATAACTGCAGCAGCGGAGTTGCTGGTTCCTAAATCAATACCAATAATTTTAGCCATTTTAGTTCATCTCTTTGATACGTTTCTTAGATATTTCTACTAAACTAGGTCTAATAATTCTGTCTTTTAGAATATATCCCTTACGCAGTTCTGCAGTAATAGTATCATCATCAAGCTCAGGGTCATTTTTTATTGAAATAGCTTCATGTAGTCTTGGATCAAAAACTTCCCCCAATGCCTCAATGGGTTTTACACCATATTCTGACAAGAAGAAATCCATATTCTTCAAAATAGCATCTAGACCTTCAGTGGTGACATTTTGTTTAGATAATGCATCTCGTGCACGAACAAAATCATCATAAATTGATAAAAATTTCAGAATCATGCCATCAGTAATAGCATTTACTTTATTTTGAACATCTAATTCTGCCCTTTTTTTAAGATTTTCAAAATCTGCAAGTAAATATTGAATTTTTTTTTCCTGCGAATCTATCTTTTCTTTTTCTTTTTCCAGTTTATTTTTTAAATCTTCAATATTTTCAACCTCTTGTTCAATGATTTCTTCGTTCATTTCATCGTTGTATAATGAATTTTTCTTATCCTTAATTTCGTTATCATTATCAGACAAGCCTATCATCTTTTATTGCATACCTTTATTATAATATCTCACAAAGGGGATTAGTTTTTATGATTATAACATCAGAGTCTTTTCCATTTTTGACGACCTTATCATAATCAATTTTTGAGCAAGCTACTATGATAGTAGTTTTGTCACTGTGGAAAAGATCAAGGCTTGGTCCCTGTAACACCTCTACATCCCCTATATAGTCACGAAGTTTAGTAACAAGAGAATTTAACATATCAACCTTGTCGCCTCTCATTTCATAGGAATCTTGTGTCCAAATTAAAACTACTCTTGTTCTGCTTGCCTTAAGTTCATTCTTTTTCAGTGTTGATCTAATCTCATCTATGAGCCTTTTTACATATCCTTCAATTCCCTTGATACTTCCATTTACTAAATACATCATAGTGCCAGCACCTTCAACAGATGTACCAAGTGATCTCAGATCATATAGTCCATTAGTCATATCATCTAGAAACAGGTCTTTGTAATCGGTGAATACAAGATCATTTCGTGTAGCTGGGTCCTGAGCAAATTTGCAAACTTCAAGAATGCTTGCTAGACTTGAAAATTGTGTTAGAACTTTTATTGCATGTATAATTTCAGCAGAAGATATTGATACAAACTTTTTTACCTTTTTTTCCACTTCTAGTAGCTTGCCAAGTTTCTCATCAGTCTTACCGTTAAATGAACCAATAATTTCAGGAACATATCCTTTTGCGAGAGGACAATAAAAATACGATATTCCTTTTCCCATTTCAAGTCCTGTTATGTGTTCTAAAAGTGATATAGTTTCATTATTGCCTCCTATTCCAGTAGGAAGTCCATAGATAACTGAACCACCTTTTTTCATTGGAGACGTAGCATCTTTGAATTTTGAGTGGATCTCCATTTTTGCTTCCTGCCCAGTTTTTCTAATTCTTGGAGCAAAGAAAAGATACTCAGCGTGAGATATCGCCACATCAATTGGTTCTACACCAAGCAAAGGTTCGTCTTCTTTTAGTGATGTGACATTAGGATATGTTTTGGCTATTTCTGCTTTGAGAGAAATTGCCATATGTGCCGATTCGTCCACAATGAAGACATCTGCTCCTTTTATTGCCATTTGGCATGCAACCATGTATCCTTCTGTACTAAGTCCGTAAACAACAACTTTTGTGGCAGCCAAATCATGCGAACTAAGAGTGTAGGCTAAGAAAAACTTTTTCCATCCTCAAATT
>DATFDB010000132.1:0-31421 GCA_035252445.1 Nitrosotalea sp.
TTATCGCCTGTGAGCATCACAGTCTCTATTCCCAAAGACCTGATCTCCTTGATTGCATCTGCAGACGATTCTTTGAGAGTATCTGCTACAGCAACTAGTCCTGCAACTTCGTTATCCATTCCAATTATCATTACTGTCTTGCCCTCTGATTCGAGAGATTCCATGGTATTTCCTATTGACTCAAAATCAATGTCAAATTTTTTCATCAGTTTTCTGTTTCCAAAAAGGACTCTTGTCTTACCAACAACAGCCTTTACACCCATTCCAGATATTGCTTCAAAATCCGAAAGACCTAATGTTGGAATCTTCCTCATCTCTGACTCTTTGACAATTGCCTGGGCAAGCGGATGTTCCGAGCCCTTTTCGACAGATGCAGCATATTCCAATATCTTCTCCTTTGTGCACTTGGCAACTGGTACAATGTCAGTAACGGACGGTTCTCCTTTGGTTATTGTTCCTGTCTTGTCAAAGACAACAGTCTTGATCTTCTGTGATCGTTCAAGATATTCCGCCCCTCTGATGAGAATCCCAGCTTCAGCCCCCTTACCGACCCCTACCATCAGGGCAGCAGGAGTTGCGATGCCTAATGCACATGGACATGCAATTATCAGAACAGCAACAAAAGAAAGTAAACCAGTGATGAAATTCCCAAGTACTAGATACCAAACAAGAAACGAACCAACTGCAACAGCGATTACCGCTGGAACAAACTTGGCTGATACGGAATCCGCAAGCCTCTGAATGTTGGTGCTGGTTGACTGGGCCTGCTCTACAATGTGCACTATCTGAGAAAGCGCTGTTTCCTTTCCAACCTTTGTTGCCTTGATCTTCAGCAATCCCTGCTTGTTGAGTGTGGCACCGATAACATCGTCTCCAATTTTTTTGTCAACTGGCATGCTCTCCCCCGTGATCATTTTTTCATCAACAGCAGACGCTCCATCTATGACAACTCCATCAGTTGGAATCTTCTCTCCTGGCTTTACAATCAGAATGTCATCAACCTGTACATCCGAAGCTGAAATCTCGATTTCCTTTCCGTCTCTTAACACTCTTGCGGTGGCAGGTCTGAGGTCCAGCAATTTTCTTACTGCTGCAGACCCTCTCTTCTTTATTGCCTCCTCCATGTACTTTCCAAGTAATACAAACGCGATGATCACCGCAGAGACTTCGAAATAGACATCACGCTCCTTTACTGGAAGGGCGCCGGGGAAGAACAAGACTATGGTGCTGTAAAAATATGCGACAAGGGTACCGATTGAGATCAAAAGATCCATGTTTGCAGTTCTTCGCTTTATTGCCTGATATGCACCAACATAGAATGTCCATCCTCCGATGAACTGGACAGGTGTTACGATGAAAAACAGCAACAAGCCCCATGACAGAAATGGAATTTGTGGAATGGGAATCCATGTTACTGCAACCGCGCCAAATGCAAGACCAAGATATAGCGCGCCTCTGAGTATCGCAAGTACAAGGGCACCACCTGCTGCCACATACATCCTCTTTTTCATTTTTGACAGTTCTTTTTCCGGATTTGCAAAAGTGTTAAGGCAGTTCTGGCTGCAAAAATAAAATTCCCTTCCTTCTATGGTGGAATGTAACGCCCTACCTTCGTCTACAATCATTCCGCACACTGGGTCTTTTGCCATGTTCTTCTGTTTTACAAATTGACTTTCTTGTCTTTAATATTACCTCCTATTCTCAACAATGGTTTTTACAAACATGAGAGACAAATTTTTTACAAATGTAAACTATCAGATTAATATATCACGAAAAATTTCCAACACAAAAATATCTTTTGTTATCAATTTTGATATTTACAATATATGTTTAAATGAAAATTTGTTCCATTGCAAACCATGTTTGAAAAACACTGTCTCATTTGTGGGATAGATGTGAAGAAAGAAATCGCCGTCAAGAGATTCGGAGAATACTTTTGCTCCAACGAACATGCGCAGCAATATGTTACAAGAAAACAGGAAGAGGAAAAAGCTAGAGCAGAGTATGATAGACAGCATCCAAGACGATCCGGCAGCTGCTAAAGGAGATCTTGGAAACGAGCAAACAAAGCATCAGAACGGCCAAGACTCAGATAATCATACTCGTTGTAATGTATGCATTTTTTGTTCCATTCTCATTGTCTTGGTATTACACTCTTGTTGGTCTTGATTGCAAAAACCAAACCTTTGGGCTAGATCATGTGACAGTAGGACAAGCAGTGCAAAAGCAGCACATCTGTTATGATAACCTGCAGTGGCACTGGATTGCATTTTATGGTACAAGCGGCATGATCTTCAGCGCCCCATTACTTGTACTGGTCAGAACATTGCACAAAAACCGAAGTGGTGTGAAATACAGATGATCTCAAAGAAAACAAAGACAGGAAAAGAGAAGGCAACTTTGCCGGTTGCGATTGCAATAACCGGAGGCATATTTATGATTCTGGGAGGAGTCACAGTACTTTTGATGAGTAGCTGGCCTCAGCCCATGTCAGGTCTGCAATTTATGAAGGATGCCATGATGAGCAACATCTGGAACTTTGTCATGCCAAATAGATCTGATCTAGTGCTTACTACTATCACCTCAGTATTTTCTCTTGGGACTGGCACAGCAGTACTTGTTGGTAGCTACAAGATTCATACAGATCCAAAAGTGGAACGCAGGTGGGCATTTGTCATTCTTGTTGGTTCAATAGTGGGACTCTTCTGTGCTAGCGGTTTTGGAATAGGTGGTGCATTTTTGGGAATACTTGGAGGGGCTGCTACTCTTCTGTCAAACAAAGGTCTGTCAAGATAAGAAATGAAGAAGATAACTCCATTTGTTCACATATCTTGCATTCTGATGCTTTCTACCTCAGCAGTTTATTTTCTTGCAGCATATTTATCATTAAATGAAAACCTGGCAGAGCATTCGGTGCAGATAGAAATGATACTTTTTGTAACCGTGGGAATAACATATGCGCCACTTGGCATATGGATGCTGAAAAATAAAATGAACAGCAGATCACCTTACGTGATATCCACAGTATTTTCATCTGCACTTGTCGGTCTGTATTTTGCAGCAAAGACCATTAGCATGCCAATTGTCGGGCTTGAGGGCTCTGTAGGAGAAATAGACGTCACAAGCAAAATCCTGCAGGTAGCAATAGTGGTCATTTCCTTATTTTTGTTACCTGAACTGAAGAGAAGACAGAATTATGAAATACATGGAACATGAATCAAACATCTTCGCCGAAAAAGCTCTTTAAGTTACTCATAATTATGGTGGATGGATAGATACGACTGAAAAATTCCTTATCAATAATTTACTGCTTGGAGTAACTGGTTCTGTAGGTGTTCTTACTGTACCGTACTACATTAAGCTTCTAAGAGAAAGCATTGCGGAAAATGTACATGTCATGATGTCTCACTCTGCACAAAAGTTTGTCACACCATATACCATGAGGCTCTATTCAGGAAATTATGTTTTTACCAACTCATTTGATATTTCTGATGATGTGAGAGTTCCACACATTGAGCTCACACGAAAATGCAACATGTTTGTGATCATGCCTGCAACGGCTAACATCATAGGCAAAGTAGCAAATGGAATATGCGACGATCTGATATCTACGGCAGTTATGGCATGTGTAGCACCCGTGGTTTTCATTCCCTCCATGAATCCTAACATGTGGTTTAGCAAAGCAAATCAAAAAAATGTATCAACACTAAAGGAACTGGGCCATTTTGTTCTTCCGCCGTCAGAAGGATATGAAGTAGCTGACATGAAACCAAGTTTCGGAAGCATGCCAGAATTTGAGTCAATAGTGGATTTTCTAAAGAAAATTGTTGTAAACAAAAGTTAATCTTTTTTGTATGTGGATATGGATTGCGTATTGGTAATGTTTTATCTTCTCATGACTGAGAATCATGATGTCTTTTATACGGCAAGATGACAATACTGTTCTCATAGTGTCTGCAACGCCAAATGAAAATGAAAAAAATAACGATGAAACTAATGTAACACCTGTAACACATGGATCGGATTATGAAATAGATTTAGAAAATTTAATGGAAGTTATGCGAGATAAGCTGAAGAAATTAAAGACTAATCCAAAATCTACAAGTGAAGAATTGAAAGAAGTAGAAGAAGAAATCCGGACTCTAGAATCTTTGCATGAAAACTATGACGAAAGCATGAATGTGTTTCGGAACACGTGAGAACCAATTAACTTCTTACACACGATCAAAATAATATATTTTACAACAAATGTCTTTTGAGACATGTCTAGATAAGATAAATGCAAGAATATCATTTTAATTTTTTATTCTGTTTCATTAATTGCATTCCAACAACAACATTCATCTCTGGTACAGTTTGGACAGTCCTTTAGTGATTTACTCCCTTTGCATTCATCTGGAAGACAGCCACAATCTGCACACTTTACTGACAACAAATAAGGTAAGTATTTTCCAATATTAAACGATAACTTATTTGATCTCTGTTTCAGTTAACAAAAGAACTATTAGAAATTATCAATAGTGATAACAATGAATATTCTTTTTATTTGATAAAGTACACGATGCCATATGTCTGATATTCAGAGTCTAAAAAATAGGATTCGTGATTGGCTAGTTGAAGATGAAATTGAAGCTGTAGAGATTTTAAACGATTACTCAGACTTTCAGTTTACATTATCAAATGCTTTTGGATTAGGTTTTACCATAAATGTTGCAAAACCAAAACAAAAATCCGTACTTCAGATTGTGACAAAGTTATCTCATCCCCCTGAAATACAAAAATCCATGAGTTCACTTGATGACGAGGAAAAACTGGAACTATTTGAGAGTCTAAAAGTGGAATTACTAAAGATTGGGGTTGATTATGAGATATCGGATAATCTTGATAGCATCACATTTGTCAAATTTGTTTACTTGAATGATATGACAAGAACACTTTTCATGGAATCATTGAAGATGGTACGAAATGCTACATTACTTGTGATTTCTTTGCTATCAAGGAGATTTACAACAGGATATCAATCGACTCCGCCTCACACGCATTTACATGTTAGCTCTCCTTACGGTTAATCTCTAAAATATTTTTGTCAACATCAGTGCATTAGATATTTTTGAAAGTAATTATTCTTGGTGTAGAGTCAGGTGGAAAGCCCTTATTTCTACACAAACATGATGCGGATGAAATCGGATAACTCCCCCTATCTTTCCTTTCAATGATTCGTCAATGGTAGTCTTTTTTGCAAGATCAGTCGATGCACTGCCTCCAATTATTGTAAAATCATTTGACAACTTTTCCTTTACTAGATCGTACAATAAAAAATTTCGAATGTCCTACTTTCTGGTTAATGCCATGACGCCGCCTATGATTCCAAGTATTGCACCTATGATGAAACCTCCACCTTCAAGAAAGCTTATCACAGAAAATGTTAGAATCAAGATGCCCCAGGTACGCGCATTCTCAGGGTTTCTAAATAGCATCGAGGCTCCAAAAATTATGATTCCACCGCACACAAATCCTACCATTGAAATGTATGAAGCGACTCCGGAAAAACCTGAATAGCCCATCATCATGTTATTCATCTGTGGAAACATGGTGTGCCACACAAGGAACAGTGCACCAGAAAGAACCATCAGTATGCCCCCTGCAAGAGATATGCCTCCGGGCAAATCATAATCAGGTCTCTGAATTGCAGTCATTCTAACAAAATTATAGTTTCATTATAATATAAAACAGATTGCAAAACTCATTGTTGATTTTCAGTCCTGACAATCTCCATCATTTTATTATATTGATATTTAGTAAAGTTGGATGGACATGACAAACAAGTACATTTGGGCAGGAATTACAGTGGGGACATTCTTTGCCGGACTTGGAATAGGATATGCAATCTATCTGAACACTTACAGCTCTACTATGATGTTTCAAAATCCGCATATGTGGGATCAATTAATGGTTAGAAGTCCAGAAGGAATGCGCCAGTGGATGAACATGATGTTGGCGGATCCTCAGATGAGTTCGTATATGATGTCTCAGATGTATCAAAACCCCCAGTTCATGCAGCAGATGATGGCAGATCCGCAACACATGAAATTCATGAATGAGTTTATGGGACAGAATGCTACTTTCATGCACGGTGCAATGTCTTCTATGATGAACAACCCAAGTGTTTCACGGCAAATGATGAATGAGATGATGCAAAATCAACAGTTCATGCAGCAGATGATGCAGAATCAACAGTTCCAAAATCAGTGGATGAAACCTTGGTGGATGCAGCACAACTTTACTGGACCTGGAATGATGGGCGGAAGATAAGGCCATTTAAGATTGCATGTTTTCATCATTGATAATTCTGTGAAGGTTTTAATGCAATTGTCTCTCTACTAGTGATATGTTTGAAAAGCACTGCCAGATATGCGGCATCGATGTAAAAAAAGAGACTGCCACCAAAAGATTTGGAAAATATTTCTGCAATTTTGAACATGCAGAACAGTACGCAGCAAAAAGGGAAGAAGAGGAACAAAGAAGGGCAAGAGAGCCAAGAAGTTCCGGTGGCTGCTGCTAGAAAAAAGATAGTAAAGTGAAACAAAAATGAATGAGTTTAGCTATTCAACAAAAACATCGAAGAGCATAGATAATGTAATCGAAGATCTGACTGTTAGCCTCAAAGATGCAGGTTTTGGAATTTTAGGAACTCTAAATTTCAAAGAGATCTTTCAAAAGAAAAATATCGATTATCCGCTGGAATATAGGCTGTTAGAAGTATGCAACCCAACTGCCGCAAAACATGTCTTGGAAATAAATCCGGAGATCGGTTTGCTGTTGCCATGTACCATCGCAGTGTATCAGAAGGGTGATGAAAACTGGATAAGCCTAGCAAGGCCAACTTCGTTACTTTCTATTGCAAACGACAAGAATCTACAACCTTTTGGTCAGGAAATAGAACAAAAACTAATTCAAGCGATAAACAAATCAAAGTAGATTATCATTTGGGAAGATTGTTTTTTAGAATAGTAAGCCATTCCATGTTCTTGGAACTTGCCGCTGGTTTAAATTGCAGATTAGCTCGACCTAATTCCAGCCAGTGATGATACGAGTTGATTGACTATTCACAACTTTTGCTCCTCGGGGCAATAGCAGGATTTACAATCTTTCTAGGACTGCCTCTTGCTGTACTCCAAAACGTGAGTTCAAGAACAAAGGGATTTCTCAACGCATTTGCAATAGGTATTCTGATATTTCTCATAATCGACGTATTCAACCAGTCATGGCAATCTGCGGAGAGTGCCGCAACAGCTGCATTTTCAGGAAAGGGCTCGTTTGGAGATGCAATACTTGATCTTGTTGTCCTGTTCGGAGGAGTGGCAGTAGGACTTTTGGGTCTGGTGCTATACGAGTCGGGCATAATGAGAAGATCTGTTCCTAACATATTATCGTTAGATAGCATTCGAAATGGTGACGATCATCTAAAGCAACTCTTCCACAAGGAAAGTGCATACAAGCTTGCAATGATGATTGCAATAGGAATAGGTGCGCACAACTTTAGCGAGGGCCTTGCAATAGGCCAGTCTTATGTGGCAGGAGAAATAGGACTTGCGATTCTTTTGATAATAGGATTTGGAGCTCACAACACAACGGAGGGGTTTGGCATAGCAGGTCCACTAACAAACCTCATAAAAAAACCAAGCATGAGGTTTCTCTTGACGGCAGGTCTTGTTGGTGGTGGTCCGACATTCCTTGGCACGGTATTGGGAAGCCTTTGGTATTCTCCTGTGACATTCATACTGTTTCTCTCAATAGCAGGCGGGGCACTAATCTACGTCTCTATGTTGATGTACAATGCTGGAAGAAAACAGACTACCAATACTGTATTGATGGTGGGAATTCTTTTTGGTCTAATTGCAGGATTTGGCACCGATCTGATAGTTTCACTTGGCGGGGCCTGACCACAATATCTATTACCGTATTATCGTTGGATCTTTCGCAAGCCCAGTATGAGAAGATAAGCACCTATTGCCAACAACACAAGTAATGGTACTGATACGCCTCCTTGCATGTTTCCTATACCAAATGGCGTTGCTCGAATTAAGAGAAAGATAACGGAGCTTGCCATCATTAAACTGCCTATTACAAAGACCAAGATTCCAATAGGGCGTGAGCCTTTTCTAGTAGCATAGAATGCCATTATAGGCAAAATAGCCAATGGCAACATCATTATCATTTCTCCCAGTCTGACGTCCTTTGGTATTGACGATTGATGACTGGTGGACCGAGTCATGATGCCCTGACCATAGATCATGAAAAGTACCAATATTGCAATTAACACAAAGATTATTGCGTTAAACCTTGTGAGCAACTGCAATTAATTCCACCATCGTTTGTTGCATGTTCATAGCCTTGGGCATGGAGGTGCTTCTTGACCAATTATGAGAAATATTTTGCATTATATTTTTCAAGGATTTTCTTGTCTCTGCATGGTGGCAGATACCGATGTATAAGGATGGTACTTTACATTTGTAAAACCGGAATTTTTACTCTACAATAACTCAGTATATGTCAGAGCTTTTGTTTGCAATTGAATCCAGTATGTTCTGTTCGATTCTGATTTCGTCAGGTATGCCATAGATTACAAGAATTCTATCGCCACTTCCTGGTACATAATGCTCAAATTTATTGCTCTTAGTGCCGTTGACAAAGAACATTACCTGACTCTCTAAATTGCTACAATATGATGAACCATTGTTTATGACAAGACAATTTTCTCCAAGTGACATGTTCAGGCTTTCAAAGAACGACCCAAGCCACGCATATCTGAAATGTTTGTGCAGTGTGAAACCATCGCCACCTTCAAAATGCATGAGCATGTCGCGGTTCTGGTATTTGGAGGAGGAAAAATTCAGTAGATTTTCATTTACAAACACAGCAAGTGTAGCATGAGCATGGGTGTTTCTGTCTGCGCTAAAATTGTTAGCAGAGGCATGGTTTGTTTTCACTTCCTTCTCTATGTCTGTAATGTACGGCCATATTAGAAATGCCGTAACCAGTGCAAGTGCAGTCCACCCGGATACAATTACTGTAAGCATCTTCCTCCCAAATCGTGTCCTTGTCATGGAAAGGGAGGGGCTTTGCCTAAATAAAAAGCAAAAGAGAGTTGCTACATATTTTGATTTGTTTCAAATGTCATACAGTCTGTAATTTGATTTTTCTGTAAGCCTCTATTGCTGTTATTGCAAAAGCACCAGCAAGTAAAGACAATGGAATTGACAACCACAACGCATGTCTAAAGAAAACAAGATTAACCGTTTCCGCAGTTATAATACATGCACTCTCACCTGTGACTAATACATACAGACTTGTTTTCATTATTTGTCTAAAATTTGGCATTTTGTATATTTTTGGAATTTTTTTAATTCCGATTGTAAAGTTCTTGAAAGTAGTTTTGAGATTGAGGATAAACCCTCTATTCTCATGCTCCAAGATAGAACAACAGCCATCCATTACCCGCTCTAAATTGTATCGCCCAAGTATGGTGACAAAGGTAGTAAATCCTGCCAAGCCATAACCCAAAATGTAAGACATGGCAACTCCAAAGAAAGTTTTGTAGCCGAACAAAAAGAAACTGCCATTTTGGCCTATCTCTGCTGATAAGATACAAAGAATCTCGATTCCAAGCGCAGACGCATACATATTTTTTGCATTCCAAAAGAACTTCACAATGGTAGATCTCTTGCCATCTTTGCGATGAATTTCTATGCAACAGCAGTCATCTTTGATGCAAAGTTTGCAATCTTCAAAATACTGTTTAGCGCAAAATTCAGGAACGCATTGACAGTCAGTACATTTCATAGACAACACAACAAGTTAACATTATATAAAATTAGTACTTTACAATGGTAAAGTGTTATCTTTAATTCAACAGAGACAACACTAATTTAAAAATCTGATTCAGTGTTCTTTTCTGATCTTTTTGATAGCGATTTGATCCTACCGGAATATTTTTCGTGGTACAATGATTTGCATGACGTGCAACAGAAGAATCTCTGGATGTTTGCAAATTTAATTATGTGTGGCTTGCTCCCTATTGGTCCTTTGCAATATTCGCATGATATCTTGAGTTGCATTTGCTTTTTGAGATCTATTTTCTGAGGTTTTGTTTCAAGCATCTTTGGGTTGATCTTGCCAACTGCTTTCTTATCAATCCGGCTTGTGTCAATGATGGGAGAGATTGATTTTATCAATCCTGAGCTCACAAGTCTCTCGTATCTTGCCATGACGGTCGGTGTACTTACTTTTATCTCCCTTGCTATCTGACGGAATGATTTTCTCCCTCCATTAAAGAGCGAATTCAATATTGCAACATCTATGTCGTCAAGCTCAAGTGGCATACTATTGTCTATCATCATATGATATTTAATGACAGAACTTTACATTTGTAAAGGACATTTTGACAAAAATTAATGTTAACAAAAGATCGGCGAATCTCCTGTTGCTTGGTTATGTGTATTTAGATGGATCTTTCTCAAACAGTGTCTTGCATGATGGACAACAAAAATGATAAGTCTTTCCCATGTGTCTTGAAGCGGTAGATTTCTTTTCATCTACTTCCATTCCACATACAGGGTCTTTTGTCATAATCAAACATGTATTTTGTTCTAGATAAATTTGGCACTTGACATTTGTAAAGATCAGGCGTTAAGTATGTCTTTTACCCATACTAAATGTGAGTAGTACAGAATCAAGGGCAGTGCATAGCGAGACCAAAAGGACAGCTCTGAAAATATCCGGAATGCACTGCGCTGGTTGTGTAAACACCATCCAGAAATCAGTCTCCGAGATATCCGGAGTAAGCAAAGTGGAGGTGAATCTGGCTACTGAAAAGGCCACACTTGAATTTGACCAGTCAAAAGTAAAACTTGATTCAATCGAAAAGGCAATTGAAGAAGCAGGCTACAAAGTAGCATATGAAAAACTTACACTCAAGATAGTTGGAATAAATGATTCAAGTGACGCATCAGGCCTTGAGGGCAAATTAAAAAGTCTTGAAGGAATCAAGGCTGCGTCTGTAAATTACGGAAATGGGCAGGTTCTGGTTGAATACAACTCTGCATTGCTTTCACTTTCTGACATACGACAGGTAATCAACAAAATAGGATATCAAATATTAAGCGAGGATCTATCTGCATCTGCAGAAGAAACAGAAGCAAGAAAACTCAAAAAGCTGTTTGTCGTCGGAATCATCTTTACTATTCCAATTTTGATTTTTGGATATCCAGAATATTTTTCATTTGTTCCCTTTGCAGGTTCTACAATGGCTGCTTACATAATGTTGGCATGCGCAAGCATAGTCCAGATAGTGGTTGGAAGAAGGTTCTACTCTGGGGCATACAGAATCGCCAGGATGAAATCTGCCAACATGGACACACTTGTGGTTACAGGAACTACTGCAGCATATCTGTTTAGCGTCTTTAACACATTTCCTGTACCTGTATGGCACAACATCTATTTTGACGCAGGAGCAGTTGTCATTACTTTCATCACGCTGGGCAAGTACCTTGAAAATAAGACCAAAGGGAAGACATCTTCTATGATAAGAAAGATGCTGGAACTTCAACCAAAACTTTCGAGAATAAAAAAAGATGGTGAAGAGATTGAGGTTCCAACAGAGCTCATCAAAGTTGGGGATCTTATCATCGTCAGACCGGGAGAGAAGATCCCAGTAGACAGTGTTGTAATTGAGGGCTTTTCGGCAGTGGACGAGTCCATGGTGACAGGAGAGTCAATGCCGGTCAGCAAAAAGCCAAACGACCTTGTCATAGGAGGAACAGTCAACAAGGAAGGAGCGCTAGTGATCAAAGCTGAAAAGGTTGGAAACGACACGATGCTCTCTCAGATAGTGAAATTGGTAGAAGATGCGATGGGAAGAAAGCCACCGATGCAGAGGATGGTGGACAAGGTCTCAGGATACTTTGCATTCTTTGTTATGATTGCTGCGCTGACAACGTTTCTTTTGTGGTATGCTTTTACTGGTCAAGGTGTTCATCATTTCGCCGCTTCCTTGATCCCAGCAGTTGCAATACTTGTGGTGGCATGTCCATGTGCTTTGGGATTGGCCACACCGACTGCAGTCATGGTTGGAATGAGCAAGGGTGCACAAAATGGCGTAATATTCAAAGGCGGAGATGCGCTTGAAATTCTCTCCAAAACAAAGGTGTTTGTCTTTGATAAGACTGGGACGCTTACCCAAGGAAAGCCTCAGGTCACAGATGTGGTATCAATAGAGCAGATTTCTGTTTCTGTAGAAGGTAAAGATTCGAGTGGTACCGATAACAAGGTACTTCAAATTGCCGCAACAGCAGAAAAGAACTCTGAGCATCCTCTTGCCAAAGCGGTGGTACAAAAAGCAAAGGAACTAAATCTTAATCTTGGTGAGCCTTCGGAATTTTTTGCTATTCCAGGCAAGGGAATAGTAGCTGTCCATGATGGAAAAAACATACTTGTAGGAAATCTTGAGATGATGAAGGAAGAGGGCATCGACATCGGCGCTGCTGAAGATCTCATCTCGAAATTACAACAGCAAGGCAAGACGGTATCACTGGTAGTGCAGGACAAAGTTCTGGTAGGAGTTATGGCCCTGCTTGACACACCAAAACCAAGCGCAAGAGATGCCTTGAGATCGCTCAAGAAAATGGGGATGGAGATTGTCATGTTGACAGGTGATAACAAGAAGACAGCTGCAACCATTGCAAAGAACCTTGGCATAGACCAGGTGATTGCAAACGTCCTTCCCGCAGAAAAGGTGGACATCATCAAAAAACTGCAAGGTGGAGGAAGGACCATTGCTATGGTTGGTGACGGCATAAACGATGCAGCTGCACTTACCCAGGCTGACATTGGAATAGCGATAGGCTCTGGAACCGATGTCGCAATCGAGGCAGGTAAGATCGTTCTTGTTCGGGACGACATAGCAGATGTTGTTTCTGCAATAGAGATAAGCAAAAAAACGGTGAGCAAAATAAAACAAAACCTCTTCTATGCATTTGCATACAACGCTGCGCTGATCCCGGTGGCAGGTGTGGGTCTGCTCTATCCGGCTATCGCAGGGCTTGCAATGGCAGTAAGCTCGGTATCCGTAACAAGCAGCTCGTTGTTGCTCAAGAGATGGTCCCCACCAAGCAAGACCAGAAAATAATTTTTTTACACTTGTAAAGTTCTGTATTAAAATATGTCCTGTAATTTTTTAAGATACGGTTTAATATCAACAAAATGATTTTCGAGTAGTTGGAAATGCAGAACACGGTTACACGTTCTTACAAGATGCTCCTGATTGTGGGATTTGTTGCAATGTCTGTTTCATTTCTTGCTTACCTGAACAACAACAATTTGGTAGTCACACCAACAGCCATACCGCCACTGCAAAGACTTGCAGTAGCTACATATGTGATCTTGTCCTTGTCTTTTGTTTCCATAGGATGGGGCCTGTACAGATTTTACAAAACAAGAATTGCAGCAAACGACAGTTCTATCTCCTCAATAATCGCAAACGCGATAAACAACAAGAGATCAAAGCAGATCTTTGTAATCAGCGCAATTGGGTATGGCCTATTTTTTGCATTTAGTTCCGGCATCTTGCTCTACAAACCAGAGATATTATTCACAGACTGGGGACTCGCAGTACCCATGGTAGAGATAGCTCCGTGCTGTGCTCTTCCAGGACAGATGCCAATGATTCTTGCCACCTTCACCGAGCACTGGGGTTTTCAGCTAGTTCCGCTCAACTTGGTCTTGTGGGTCACAATCTCCTTTCTGGTAGGGCTGAACTTTACCATAATGTCAAGAGCATTTTTGATGGCAAGAAGGGCCAAAGGGCTTGGGATTTTTGGAGCAGCCACAGGGTGTTTTGTGGGATGTCCTACATGCGCTGGGACAATATTCTTTTTGCTGACAAACCTTGGAATCACAGCTACCAGTACAGCTGCTGCCATATTTCTGACAACATATCAACTTCAACTCCAAAGCATCTTCATGGCAGTATCAATTCCAGCCCTGTTGATAACGCCTTACGTGATGGCAAAGGCAATTAGAAAATCTTCCCAAGAATCATGTTCAATAAATTAGATTGGGCTAGTCTCCCTCTTTGAACTGATAGTATGGTGGAACGACTGAGGGCGGGGTTCCGTAGACTATTGCAATCTCATCATGCTCTTTAATCTTGGTCTCTTCCAAGTTGGTGTTCACGGCCTGTCCATTGACAAATATCTTCGGGATGGCTCCAGATACTGGAAAATCACCAGACGCCTTCCAGATGTTAATGAACTGCCCCATGGTAAAATCCATTGATTTTGGCGATTCTATGTGCATCACCCCGCTTGTATTGTGAGTATGCATCCAGTATAGGCACTTGTTGTCTATCACTCCAATTCTTTCTGGCACTGTCATCTGATTTCCGTTAACGTAAAGATCAAGATGAGCATGACTGTGAAGCACTGAAAATTCATTTGTGTTGCACTCTATTCCGTCGATTGACGCAGCTGCACTGTTTGGTTTTGCGTCAAGATCATAGCTGACATATGCAAAAGCAGAAATGATGCCTGCGACAATTCCCAGCGCAATCAGTTTGTTTCTATATTTGTGAGAATTCTGTCCGAGTCTGTTTTTTTGTTCTCTTCTTGTTTCTTTTTCTTTAACCATTTTCCTAGCAACAACCGCCACCTCTTTCGTGGTCTTCCTTCTCTCCTGTCATCTGGGCAGATGCATATTGCTGAGCATGTTCATCAGAGCAGAAATATTTTCCAAATCTCTTGAATGGTGTTTCTTTCTTTACATCCATGCCGCAAACAGGACAATGTTTTTCAAACATGATCTCAAATCATATTTGTGATATATTAATTCGGTAGTTTACAAATGTAAAAAATTTTTCTTGATAAAAGTATTTAACATGTAAATTGCGTAAACCAATTTAGCAGGTCGCGTTAGGTGAAAAAAATATTTCAGACAAATCTCGTAAAGTAACCATTGAAATTACAAAAGGTACTGTCATACTTTTTGCAGTGTTTCTAATTGTTGGATATTTCATAGGGGTAGTATTTCCTCCAAATAATTTTACGGGAACTGCAAAAGATTCTAATGTTGTGATTCAGCCTCAGCAGATACAGCAGGCCCAGCAACCGGCACAACCACAAATGATAACATTTCAGATGCCATCATTTGTACCATCAGTAGGTGCAGACTCGTCTCGGATCAATGTTGTAGAGTTTGGAGATTTTCAATGTCCATTCTGTGAAAAATTCTTCAAAGAATCAGAACCGCAGATAATGCAGGACTATGTCAATGTTGGAAAAGTCAAGTTTTATTTTGTGGGAATTGATTTTCTTGGTCCGGATTCGCTCACATTGGGACAAGGATCATGGTGTGCCGACGAGCAGGGAAAATACTATGAATATCACAATCAAATATACTCAAATCAGGGACAAGAAAGCAGCGGTTGGGGAACTCCAGACAAAGTCAAAGTTCTTGCAGCTGGCATTGCAGGGCTTGATACCCAAAAATTCAATTCCTGTCTTGACAGTAAAAAATACGAATCTAGAGTACAGCAATTAACGTTATTTGCCCAAAAGGCCGGCGTGACTGGGACTCCTACCAGTTTCATAGGGAATTACAAAGAAGGATATATTTCTGTTACAGGAGCACAACCTTATGACGTGTTCAAGCAAATAATAGACAAGCAGATGAGTTAGACCATGCTAGTTATGAAAAGCGCATTTCAGAGCGTTTTCAGAAATCCGAGATATATCGCACTGTCAATTTTTATCTCTTTTTCGATGCTTTTCGTTTTCATACTGGCCAACAACTTTTCAACGTTTGTAACTATCCTGAATCTCAACCTGTCTCAAAAATTGCTGGTAGATGTAACAACAAACGGCGCGGCAAACATATTGTATGCTGCAGGTCCAGCATTATTTTCATCCATCATAGTTGTATGCATACTCTCCGGCATAACAATCTCAATGATAGTCTACAAGATTAGAGTCACAGGATCCTTTGGCGGCAAGAAAAACCTTGCAAGCTTTGGGGGGATATTTGGAGGCGGATTTGCCTCCGCCTGTTCTGCCTGCACTTCCACACTCGCATCCATCTTGGGAGCAGCAGGAGGCCTTGCAATATTTCCTCTGAAAGGATTGGAATTTAGTTTACCAAGCATAGGTATTCTTGTTGTATCGATGTATTTCATTTCCAAAGGACTAGTAGAATCAGGAAAGTGTAAGATATGAAATTGGAGATACCTGCAAAATATTTTGCAATAGGCGGAGGATCGATAGCAGCCATTGTAATATTTTCTCTTGTCTTGAGTAATTATCACGGATCCAACTCTACACAATCCGTGCCTCTTCATGCAGACAGCAAACTGCTTGAGATTTACAATTCCATTCCTACTCAAACAGGCAAGAACATATTCATGATCCAGAGCGAGAACCTTGCCAAACAAGTAGATCCTGAGCTTGTTGATCTAGATGGCCAGATAATTTCCTGCAGTGCAAGTGTGGACAGTCTGCTCAGTTCGTCTCCAAACATAGGAGGCAGCTGCGTAGGGCCTGGTGCAAGTCTTGACAACATAAAGGGCAAATATCTCAGTGGCCAGTGCTGCGGGGCTCTTCAAAATACCACCAGATATCACGAACATCTGGAAAAACTCCAGCAGTATTCAAACATACCTGATATCCCACTCAACCCGTACAAGACTCCGGTAGACGTGGCAAAGAAATGGATAGACTACGATAACAAGACAACGCTCAACACGTCTGAACAGGCAGTGTATGACGAGGCAATGAAAGTATCAACAGAGGGTCCGTGTTGCTGCAAGTGCTGGCACTATTATGTCAACGAGGGAATTGCAAAGAAGCTCATACATGAATATGGTTACAGCGCACAGCAGGTTTCAGACTTCTGGGGTGTGTCCGATATCTGTGGAATATGAGAACGGCGGCAAGTTGATTAAAAATACAATGAGCAACCAATTAATTGATTTCCTAAAAAGAAAAACAATTATGATTGCATTTTATTTTACTTTGTCAGAGAGTCAATTTTCTCTGAATGTTTTTCAAATAATCCAAGTTGGTTAGTTTTTCTTTGATCTTATTCTGGAAATTCACTATTTGTTTCATGTATTATCAAATGCTCATTTTTCAATCATTACTCTAAATTGTTTGTCTATGCTGATCAATGAGCTCGCAACGGAATGTCATGGTTTGTAAGAAACATGGAAGCGGCATTCTTGTTTTGATGTAATCGGGTCAACTTTGACATGGTATTGCTATTCTCCGTACTGTAACGCTGTGTCTTGCTTACACAACTGGTTATGATTTACAATTGTAAACTACCATCGATAAATATCTCACAAATCCAGTCTAGTGTAAAGAGGTTTTAGAAAATAAAACAGAACGACCAAGATCCGAAAAGCAGATTTGGAAAACCAAACAAGAAAATCAAAGTGTATGCTATAGCTGGAGTGTTAATAGCGCTGGCAGTAGGTATCAGCACGGTGATGTTAACCAGCTCTCCTGTTTCAAAGTCATCTGCTAGTTCGGTTCCTCATGATTCCATGGGAATGATGCACATACACCCTCACATCTCCTTGATGATAGATGGAAAGGCGGCAACAGTGCCTGCACAGATTGGAATAGACCCTACTCTGTGGAACATGCACATGCTTGATTCCTATGGCATGACTGGCATGGCACCGCTTCACACTCATGATGCATCAGGGATGATACATGTGGAATCATACAAAGATCGAGATTATACTCTTGGAGAACTTCTAGCCATCTGGGGCATGCAGTTTGATAATTATGACGTAAAAGTCACGGTGGATGGCAATCCTATCTCTGATTATGGCAGTCATGTCTTCAAGGACGGAGAAAAAATAGTCGTGAATATTACAACAAAATAAAACTTTACAAATGTAAACGCATGATTTCAAATATATCAATCACTACAAAGAGTTAGTTGCCAACAAGTAAAACTCTGATAATTGTATCTATTGCAATAGCTGGCGTAGTGATCATGGCCGGATTATTTTCAAATACCGTATTTGGTTTAGGGTGTTCACCGGTATCAATGATAAACGGTTGGCGCAACCTATCACAGAATTCAATGATGGAAGGAGGAGGAATGATGGGCAACATGATGAGTCAAGAACCGCAAGATGTCGTAATTAAAACAGTTTCAAGCCAGCAGGTTCAAGTGGGCAGACCAGCACAAATCACATTGCTTGTACTGGACAAGAATACAGGTAATCCTCTCACTGACGCGCAAGTGACATTGGGATTGGAAAAGGGAGCTCCCATGTCTACCATGAACATGATAGGACAAATGTTTGACGCAGAAAATATCGGAGATGGAAAATATGTCGCCAGATTTACTGCACCTGAAAGCGGGTATTACACGCTGCACACCCACGTAATTCCAGCTGGGAAATCCATGATGTCAATGATGGAAAACCACATGGATATTGGCATAGTTGCAAAATAATTCCCAAAGGCGTTGTGTGATTCAAAGACTAGATGATCTTCAACAATTTTGAAACTTTGTAACTATAATTTGATACATGCGCAAAGACCATGGTTGTTGCCCCGGCTATTTGCAAACTGGTAGAATAATACGAATACATTCCAATGAACATGATGGCTATGCCAGAAACTGCTAAAGGGATCAGTTTCATTTTGCCACTAAACCAGATTCCTAAAAGCATGGAAGCTGATGAAATTACAAGCAGTATGTCTCCCAAAGGGCTATTGAAAAACTTCAGGATTGGATTGTTACTTTGCTCATTTGTGATGGCCATAGTAGACATTGAATTAGCGCCTTGAATACCCGAATCTCTTGAAAATGCTGCAGCAAACGAACCGCCCATACTTATGCTCATAAGAATTGTGCACAAACTTATGCCAAAAACTCCCGCACAACAAATAGCTTTGGCCCTAGGGCTCTTCATTCAAGTTGGATTCTTTCTGACCATTCTATAAATTAATTCATCTTTTTCAAAGGGTAAGAAACTGCTCTAAAGAAGATTTAGATTAAAAAGTACTAGAGTAGAATCTATTGAATTGAAAAAATAGCCCACCAACCACCGCAAAGTATCAATTCTGGTGGGCCATCACGATATTGCAAAATTTCTATTTAAGCACTGATTTGCATTTGCAGGAAAGTACAATGAGAGAGCATTTAGATAAAATGTTTAAAGTTCAAATTGTAATGTTTCATGGTGTAACCAGATGATAGAGTTTTCAGGTAAGAGTTCAGAGAAAAGTAACAAGTTATTTGATCAGTTCAAAGATGCCTCGAAGCAAGTATGCGATGATCTGGGAATATCTTATGAAAACGTCAAAGCTGAAAGATATGAGACCCAAAAGATGGGAGTTTCTTACACTTCAAGCGGGACCGCAAATGGTAAAGAGTTTGATTTTTACCTAAAGACCGAGACAAAACAGTCTGATGTAACAAGTGGCAGAATGTCTGCATCACTTCAAATAAACTATGATGAGGGTAGCGCGCCATTTTACTTTAATGAAAATCTAGATGACTTGAAATCTCATAGTGACTTTCTTTCACGATGGACTGCATGGGCAGTTTTTAATTTCAATCTAAAGCATAACCCTGTAAACCTTGAATCACTCTTCAACGAAATGGATATCAGAGTATATGGTATTCCACGATATACCTATCCAACAATGGGCGAAGCTCATTTGCTTATCGGAGGCATTAACCAGTTTCCTTCAAATAAAGTTCTGATCTACAAATTTCGTCATATGGATCCTTCAGTAAAATATAGATCATTCAGCTACGCATTTCTTGTCTCCCACAATAATCTTCATAATTTCTGGGTGTTCTTTCCGAACTGTGGTGGTCTGGATAGCGGAGGAGCTGGTGGTGATTTGCGCAAAATGGAGGAGCTCATCGGAACTATAAAGACAAAAGTGGAAAGAAAGAATTTTGATATCATTTACGAAAGTTTAGAAAAATTTCTACAAAAGAAGGCAATAGGTTTTAGAACTGAACTTGAATATGACGACATCCATATGTCATTTGCAGAGCCTTCTGAAGAGGCATTTGGAAATGACTTCGTTCACTCATACTCAAAATTCAAAGAAAGATATGATGCCAAAGACTATTCCGGGGCTTTGCGTGATCTTAGGGCGCTAGTACAGGAAGCCATGGAGATTACCTGCAGAAAAAAGAATGCGGATTTGGGGAATCTGAAAAACCGTAATATCGGAAACATCTCTGGCAAGATGAAAGACTCTCAGTTAATTGATGAATCCTTGTATGGCTGGTTTTTTGCATTTAGCGCCGGGGCAAATAATGCGTCACATAGAGGATATCCGACAAAACAGGACATGGAAAATCATACTCTTCGACAGAGGGTCATGGTAACCTTTCTCTTGGGAACGCATTTGGTAGATGAGCTCGAGAGCATTTTGTGCCCGCCTAAATATACGGGACCTATATCTGGAGAAGATTTCAAAATGGAAATAATAAAAACAGATCCAATTCATGAGGATCAGACTTTCCATGAGCAGCTAGACGGCATATGACTTCACAGAAGAAATCCGCAACTGTCAGAGTATCGGAGGTTTTCATAATATAGACCTGGCTTTCAGGAAATTAATAAGTGTAGATTTGTTCACAAAATTAGGTAATCTCTATCAAATTCTTCTAAAAAGATCCCTGCAAAGTTTCTCAAACTCCCTCTTGTCATACCGGTTGTATTTCTGCATGTATTCCACACTGAGATGGAGAGAATTTTTCCTCATCCAGACCTGGTACTTTGTTTCATAGAGCCTTCGTGCAAGATTCTTGTCTGCAAGCAAGTCCTGCTCTGACATGACCTGCCAGTTACTTGATACATATCCTGACACGAATCCAAAAATGTCTATATCATAGAGCATTATGTCGCCGAATCTAGAATACGGGTCGTATCTTTTCACCTCTCCCCGTATCTTTCCGCGGGGGTCTACCACATAGCCGTCATAGAAAGACCCGTGTCCCTTCGAATTACTTTTCGGTATTTCTATTTCAAAGTCGTCTGCAAACCTGTCATCCTCATCGTCGATTCTGATCTCCTCTGTACTGCTTGATTATTTTCTGGGCCTCCTCAAACGAGCAAGGCTTCCAGTCTCTGTCAAGACTTGCATTGTTATCCATCAACTCCTCGATGCTGATGTATCCCCACTCTGCAAAGTGATCATCGTTTAGATTCGCGTAACCAAACGCAAGATTCTCTTTTCTGTCAAGCTCTGCAATCAACCAGTAGAATCCAATTCGTGGAATCTCCCACTTTTGATAGATTATTTTCTTTTCTTCCGGGATGTCTTCTGTTTCATACAGTTTTGGTATTTCATCAACCACTTGCTCACCTTTTACATGTCATGTAGTCTGTCCTACTCTTCTATTTTTGATGATGGTAAAAATAATCTCCGTGTGTAACTTTCCGATATCAATCGCTTTTTGCAATACCGTATGTCACGGCACCGCCTATCACCGGCAGCATTACTTCAAAAACCACAGCTTCGTCAGGGGCAAGATGTTGCAAGCCTTCATTTCCAGCATTCCTTGTTTTCTCCAAAGTATCTTTTGCTTCATTACTAAGTGGCATCTGTGATCCTGCATTTGCAACAGCATTGATCACAATCATCCCTACAATTACAAGAAACCAAGTTGCTACGATTACATAGATCTTACTTGTCAACACTTTTTCAAACACTTGATTAATATTTAAGAGTACGGTATGACCCCTGTACTTGTAAGTACTATACGGTAATCTTAAATAGCGGTAGCAGTATAGCGGTCTATGTCTAAGAGAACAAGACGTAGTCAAACATGTCACAACAATTCAATACTGAGAAGGGCTGTGGGTCTTGAAGCCAACGGCTGGAAGGTAAAGGCAGACATACAGGGTTTCAAAAGACCACCTGTACTGAATCATTCAAGGCCTGACATCATTGCAACAAAGGGCAAACGTAGAAGAATCATAGAAGTAGAGACGACAGACACGCGCTTCAGAGACAGGCCACAGCACAGAAAACTTCGGGAATATGCCAGAAATCACAGGAGGACAGAGTTCAATGTACGAACCTGTTACATGTGAGACCATGACTGCAAAGGGAGGTGTATTGCAATAACCACATTTGAAATTGTATGCAAGAATTTGACGTATGACGGTGAACGTATCCAGCAGGTAGGCTTGAAGCAACAGGGAGAGACTTCCGATAGAGCAAGCTCGGCTGCAACACCAGCAGAGATAAACCAGGCAATCCGACAAGGACACCGGTACTTCTTTACAAACGATGCCGGAATGAAAGTCGAAGTTGATCAGTTTGGAGATAATTTTATCAGAACAAAACCTGATGGAATCGTAAAAGGTAACCTTCGACATTTAAGAGATTGTAGATTCTCTTAAACATTTTTTCTTTTTATCAGATGTCCTCCAATTCATTTTGAGCCGGCATCTTTTCAATCAGAGCAGGCACGTTCTCTATTTGTGAAAACAAAACTTTGTTTGACTTGTTTTGAGCTGAAAGGGTCTGTAACAACTTCTTGTTATCTGAGCAGACAATCACTTTGTCGAACTTCTGGATATTTCGTGTAATGTTAGAGTGCACATCAGACTTTCCAAGCTCGACTTCTATGACAGTACTGATCTTGGGAATTTCTATGTCCGGACCCTCCAGAATGTTTGTTGTAAAGTCGAAACCTTTCTCTTTGATCTTTTCTACGATCCAGTTCACGTAATACTGGTGTCTTACACTTGGAATCTTTCCAATCTTCTGGTAGAGGATTGTAGGTGTGCCCCTGCCGACCCTGACCTTCTCTATCTCGATTTTCTTTTTCTGGATCAGCGCATCTACAGCTTTGTAGTATCTTTTGTCATTCCATCCAAGCGATGTCCTTCTTTTTCTGACCGAGATGAAAGGATCTTTCTCTATGCTTTCAAGGAAAGTCTTCTCATCAACATCCTCCGACACCATCGCTTCTGCTGCAGCTGCTGTATCGTATGCTGCAACAATGGTTGTTGTTGACATATCAAACTCCGATGCAGTCATGACAAACGGTTCGTGTCCAGATGTGCACACTATGGCAGTCCTCCTGGGTAGCCTGACGAACCTGTCCGAGAGGAATTCGTACTCTACATAGTCCATGAAGCCGGCTGCCTCGGAAATCAGCTTGATGTCCTCCTGGTGCTGCAGCCTGAACGAGACCTTTGTGCCCATGTTCTTGAAGATGTCCTTCTCGATATTGCTTGGAGACTGGGTTATCAGGACCAGACCGCATCCTCTCTTTCTCAACCTTGTTGCAAATTCGGTAGCAGGCCAGGATTCAGTCACGACAATTTTTTGCAGAATCTTGGGAACAAGCAACTGTGCCTCGTCTGCCACAAAAATATTGGAGACCCAGTCGCATGTTCCGCGATTCAGCATCTTTCTCAAAAAGTAGGTCGTGATGGTGTTGTAGATCAAACGAAGTTCGCTGCCATAAGCTACGAGCTTGTCTAACTCGTGCAAATCGATTACAACGTTATGATCATCTATATCGTTGAAGTCCGGGTGTGATTTCTTGCAAAAGAAAATTTCTTTCAAGGGAGAGCGCATGAAAGGATCAAGTCTTACTAGCAGTGCGGTCTTTGTCTTGTCAAGTGCAGTTAGCTTCTGTTTGTTGTAGTCCTTGATGTTTCTGATCAATTCTTCCATGCTGTGGCTTTCGTTGATTGCTTCCTGTAAAACAAAGTTCATCTGCGCGGACAAATCGACATACTCTTTTTCAATTCCCTTGAAGATGGTCTCGCGAAACAGTTCCCTGATCAGCGCAGGGTCGCCAAGATCAAATGGATTTATTTTCAGATTCTTGTCCACAGAAAAATATTCTGTCCAGTTTTTCATTTTCGGAATGATGTTCTTCCATTCTCCTTCCACGTCAACAACTAGAAGTTTTATCGGATGTATGGAAACATGATTTTCTGTTTTGACTGCAAGGTTCATTGCGAATCTTGTTTTTCCAGTTCCGGTCTGTCCTGTAACCAAGACATGCCCTGAAAGATAGTTTATCGGAAAGTTGAAAGGCAAACCGTTTGATAGCTCGCCAACATTGAGGCCCCAGTAGTCTAGAATTGGAGAATTCTCAATCCTGAATCTTACAAGTTTGCACCTTGGGCAGAACCTCTTTTCCCTCACGAAATTGCCGCATATGCAATACCAGTTCATGCTAGCCGCCCCCTATCCCCGGTATATCCCCCGTACCGCTCCCCGGACGTACCCCCGCATATGCCTACCATACCTCCCTGCAGACCCAACACAATCTGTGCACGTAGGGCTGCTGTTGTCTCATTACTATCTTGGCCTCCATGTGTAGCATGCAGCAGATCTCTTGACATCTATCACAGATGCGCTTGCAGTGGTTGCATGTGCTGTTCCTGCATGTCTTGCACTGGCCATCTATCCGGTCCCTTGTAACGAGGGACTTGCAGATTTTACACTGCCACAGTTCATTCATTTGTCGGCCTCCATTCTTTCAGTGAAGCACTTGGGACACAGAAGATCGTCATCGATTAACTGCAAACATTTTCCGCATCCTTTCTTCCAGCATTTGCTGCAAACTCCAAGACCATTGTAGGAGTTGAGCGAGTGGCCACATGACAGAGTTACAGTTTCAAAGTCACCCATCATCTTTACATTCCTCCAGATCAACAAACGCACCACATTTGTCGCAGAGCGGAAAATCTTCCCAGAAGTGGATACCAAACTCTTCTCCATCTCCACGATGTTCTTTGCATCTTGTGCAGAATCCTTGCATTCAGAACTTTCTGCAAAAGGAATAGCTACTATGTTACGTCTGTAATTTTCCGTTAACTATTTCTTGTAAACAGGAGGGTTAATCTAGAATCAATACGCTATCTCAGTTGAAAATTATGGCTTCAAATGATGTTGGTAAAATTTTCGTACAAGAATGTGTTGTTGGCTTCGGATTATTTGGCGGTATGGGAGTAGATCCAGAGGGAATGATTCTCAAGGCTCTTTCACCATATGTAATGGCTACTGCCCCTCATCTGAGTTTTATTATTTGGTTAATCCCAATAATTTCATTTGTGATTTCTTTTGCGTTGACATTTTTTTTAGGAGGTGTAGTGGGTTTTGGTGCTGTTGGAATGGCAGCTCTGGGTGGGTATTTACTTACTAATCCTTCTGGTGTAGGTATTTGGTTGGTAGCAATTTCAGTTATTATCGGGCTGTTTGCACCTTATGCGAGAGAAAAAATAGGCTTCTGATCTTGATCTAACAACCTAGTGTAACTTTCCAATAGATCCGTTAACTATTTCTGTACTGAAAACAAATCATAATAGAAAGATTTTCAGTAGGAGCATCTGATCTTTTTCAGGCCGCTCGCAGGGAGCATCCTGACTCAGGTTAATTGCTCCTGCTCAAAATTGGCGTAAAACTAACGGAAACGCACAGTCGCAACCGGCAATATATCGGAAAACAATGTGATGTGATGAGCAGAGCAACGGAAATCTATCCACTGAAAAGAATGGTAGAAAGAGAACTGGAAAAAATAAAACTCGATCCTCGCAATTCAGAATCCCTCTACAAATATTATCATGCAAGAGTGGCAGAAGGAATCAGTCTTGCGAGGATCTGCAAGTGCCTTAACACACTACGACAGATTTCAAGGATTCTTGGAAAATCGTTTGAAGAAGCAACAAAGGACGATTTTGTCAGAGTTATATCGGAAGTGGAAAGCAGCAGCCTGGCCGGATGGACAAAGAGGGACTACAAGACGATACTCAAGCATTTCTACAAGTGGCTCAGGAACTGGGAGGACGGCTCTCCTCCAGAGGTTAGATGGATAAAAAAGTCTGGAAACGTGGAGAACAAGAATCCGATACTTCCAAAGGACCTCCTCACGGCGGAGGAAAAGACTGCGCTTCTGAATGCCACGCTGAATCAGCGCGACAGGGCATTTCTTGAAGTTTTGATGGAGTCGGGACGCAGGCCCGAGGAGATCTTGACACTGCATGCAAAAAGTATCGAATTTGACGAAATAGGGGCAAAACTCTTCATCAATGGAAAGGTTGGAAATGACACGGTGAGGATAATCTCTTCTGCCACTGCTCTTGCTATGTGGCTGGAAAACCATCCGTTGAAAAAAGAAAAAGACTTTCCAGTATGGATAGGTTTTGGATATTCCAACCGAATGGAACAACTTTCACATGCGGCCGCATTGGCTCTTCTAAAGAAAATTGCAAAAAGAGCAGGATTGAAGAAAAGGATCTTCTTCTACCTTTTCAGACATACTCGAATAGATGAATCGCAGGGGCTGCTCACAGAACCGATGCAATGTATGATGTTCGGATGGAAGTTCGGTTCGCAGATGCCGGCGACATACTTCAAAAGATATGGAAAACACATCGACAATGCACAAATCATGATGAATGGTAAGACCCCGCAACAGAAATCGACTGCAGTAGAGAAACCGAAAACATGCATCATATGCAAGACAGAAAATTCCGCGGTCTCCAAATTCTGTTGCCGTTGTGGAAAATCTCTCGAAATAAAATTCGGAGTGAATCTCGAAGACAGAGAAATAAAAATGAAGGAAATGTTGCACGCATTGATAACAGATCCTGTGGAGCTTGAGAACCTGAGAAGTTATCTTGCAGAAAGACGACACGAAAAAGAATCTACTTGAGATATCTCTTGTAATCCTTGATGTATCTCTTGACAAACCATTGAAGGAATGTCCTATCTTCTTTCTTGACCTGAGACCTCTCAAGGGCGTTATAGTAACTATTCCTCCCCTCGTATGGTATGTCGAGCATGGGATACTTTTTCTTGTTCAATATGAAGTTCATGATCAACCTTGAGATTCTCCCGTTTCCGTCTCCAAACGGGTGTATGGTAACAAACTTCAGGTGGGCCAGTGCTGCAAGCTCTATCGGATGCAATTTGTTTTTGTTCTTGTTGTACCACTGGAAGAATTCTGTCAACATCGGATAGACCTCCACTGGTGTTGGTGGCATGAACTTGCTGCCTCTGATTGCAACCTGGTACTTTCTTATTTTTCCGGCAATGTCTGATTTTGTCTTGTTGAACAGTTCCCAGTGCCAATCAATGATTTCCTGCAATGATAGGTCCTTCTTTGATTTCAGGATCTTCAAGAACAAGTCCCTGTGGGCCTCCGCCTCCTGTGCATCCCTCATGGGCTTATTCTTTGGGGTAATGCCCCTTTCGAGCAGGTCAGCAGTCTCCTTTCTTGTGAGTGTTGAACCTTCTATTCTCTGGGTGTCATATGTGAAGTTGATTGTAAAGTTCTCCAGTTCCTTCTCCTTGACAGACTTTGGCATAGCCCTCTGGTTCTGAGAGTAGTTCTTTCTGATCTTCTCTACATCCGCTTGCCATGTCTTCTTTGAAATGTCATCTAGGAATTTCTTCTTGATCTCTTCGATGTTCTTTGGAATCTTGCTACCTAGATAGATGATCTTCGGACGTACCTTCCCATCTTCTCTAACACTATGTTCTAGATAGTAGTAAGTCTGCCCCTTCAACACTTTCTTCTTTACTGTGACCATACAACTAGTTACCCTTACATATTAATATATTTATATATTTACTGCAAAATGTAAGGGTAACCAAATAAGCATATTCTATCGGAAATCTACACCCATAGACTATAAGCTATCCCGACCAACTTTCTCAAAGATGGTAAGTAAAATTATCATCGACGAAGGTGTGTTTGATGAGCGTTTCACGCCGGAAACACTTGTCTGCCGAGAAGGACAAGCAAGAGAAATTGCTCGATGTCTCGCACCAGTAAAATCTGGAAAGTTTGCAAAAAGTCTCTACATACATGGGCCGCCAGGAATTGGAAAGACATCGGTTGCAAAATGGATCCTTCGAGAACATTTTGAAAACAATTCTGTGTATGTCAACTGCTGGAACAAGAGGACATCCCACAAGATCATGGAAGATATTCTACTTCAAGCAGGCCATGTAATTCACGGACGAGAATCTACAAGTGATCTGATAAAAAAATTTGAGAAGTCAAAAAAGAAATTCGTGGTATGCCTTGACGAGTCCGACCACATCAAAGACAGCGACATTCTCTATACACTTGCAAGAAATTCTTATCCTCTAGTCATGATCTCAAACAGGCCCTTCTCTTTGTCGGAGGTAGATTACAGAATAACATCGAGTCTATCTTTTGATGAAGTAGAATTCAAGCCCTATAACAGGGACGAGATTCTGAGCATTTTGAGGGATCGTGTTACCTACGGGATGAAACCCGGATCGATAAACGACAACCTTCTTTCTGTAGTGGCGGGTATGTGCAACGGAGATGCAAGAATCGGACTGCACATAATGAGGTCTGCTGCCATGGACGCGGAGCTGAACGGTCGTGACATGATCACCTTGGAACACATCAAGAATGCATCCAAATCCGCGAGAAAATACAGACTGTCATATGTACTTAGTAATCTGAACCAGGAACAGAGGATAATCTACGAAATACTACAAAAGAACAAGGTCATGGACTCGGGCCAGTTGTTCGAAGAATATAGGCAGACTTCCAAGAACAATCCTATTGACAGGACTTACAGGAACTACATGCAGAAGATGAAGGATATGGAACTTGTTAGAGAGATCGGCAAGGGAAGATGGAAGAAATATGAAATTGTGATTTAAAAAACGTTTATTAGCATTTCAGTGTTTTAAAAAACATGGTCTCATGGGACTACAATTGGCCTGTTGGCTCTAGAAAAGTCCAATGTCCTGAATGCGGTAAAGAAATCATTGCTAAAATGAAGTATTGCCAATGTACCAATAAAGAATGCCGTCATCGATTTATTGCGGATGATCATATCTACAAAACCCCTGATGACAGGCTCAAAGAAAGACAGGAAATGTTTAAAACTTTGGATGAAATGGAAGCAAGATTTGAAAAAGACATACAAACCATCCGAATATTAAAACAAAAACTTAAGCCGCTAAACAGTCCAAAACACAAGGAAAAACAACCTGAGCCAACTCAACCTGCTGTTATACAGTAAAAATTTGGTTTTGACATAAAGGGTGTCAAACTTTCTACACTATGCACTTACCTGGCGTACCTTAATTTTTTTATAAAAATTTCAGGGTCAGTCATGTTTAGGACCAAGCATTTCATCACTTTTGACGTTCTGATCCCACCTTCCCTTTATTCCTCTGAAGATGAGGTATCCGCCTCCACCCATAAGAGCAAATGCCAAAGCAAGATAAAGAAGGGCATCATGTTCTACTTGGATGCAGCTAACGTGTACTGCAACACCAGTAGAATAATCGTAGCAGTCATCAAACTGGGCAGATTGCATTGCCATCTGGCGATATTGCGAACTTCCCATGCTTGCCACATAAAAGCCTGCAAAGATGATGACAGAGCCAACCATTATTAGCCTGATGTCACTCATGGTGTGGTTTTGCCATGCATAATATTTAACGTTGTGAGATTATACTAATATCATGGTCTTTGGGTTTGGAAAGAAAAAAACAGTAGAGGCGCCAGGTTCAGTACAGGAACAAAGAGAAGTTTCACTGCATGACATTCCAAAGATCATAAAAGAGATTGAGGCTCCACGCATATCAAACATACTACTAGGAGCACAACAGCTAAAAACAAGGGTAGAGTCAAATCAAAAGAATATTTACGAATTAATCCTACATTTGGAATCTGATGACTTGAAGCTTGATGATGTGGACAAGAATCTGAAAACTATTGGCAAAAGAGGCAAAGATGCAGTTGTTTCAACTATCAAAAAAGAGACCAAAACCAAGCTGACAAACATAACAAAGTATGAAGATGCGATATATCTCAATAATGAAGTAAACCAGATGCTCAAAAGAATGGGGGATGTACTAGGACTTCATACTAGAGTCATGCATGTTTTTGCAAGAAAATACGCAGATAAACTAAAAGACGAGATTGGAGACTTGGCCCAAAACAGAAATGCCCTACAGAGAATAATAGGAGAACAGGAAGAATTCAAAGCTAGTTCATATACCATACTTGAGACTATCAAAAAAATTCAGAATCTGGAATTAGAGAAAAAGCACAAGACTCATAGACTTGATGAGGTTGCAAGGGAGAAAAGTGAAGTAGTAGATACCATTTCAAGACTAGAAAACGAGATTGTCAAATTGAAATCTAGTCCAGAATATTACCAGTTTTTAGAGGTAAGAAAGAAAATAGACTCGCTTGCACATGAAAAATACGAAATAAGAGATAAGGTAGCAGCGCAGTTTTCTAAAATTTCAAGACCGCTCAACAAATACAGCTATGTGTCTTCATTTGACAAGCCTATGAAAAAACTTATGGAAGAGCTAATTGCAGATCCATATCAAGTCATATCAGCTGAAAATAAAGAATCGATTATAGAGATCTTACAGGCCACTACAAAGTCAGTTGTGGCTGGGAATGTTTCAGTGAAAGATTCAGATAAATCAGCTGAGACCATAGAGGAGACAATCGAACGATTAGATGAGTTTTTAAAACTAAAATCAACGTACGCAAAAAAGATTTCTGATCTAGAATCTGGCCTACATATCTTTGATGTAAAGAATTTAGAAGAAAAAGAGACAAGTCTTGAAAAGGCTAAGACAAAACTAAGAGACCTTGAATCATCACATGAAAAACTTGGAAATGAGATCTCGGACAGTTATTCTCAAATCGACGCCGCAAAACTAGAGTTGGAAAAAAACCTAACTTTTCTAAACAAGGGTAAAGTAATAGTCAAAATCTAAAGTCAGGCAAGGCATAATTCTAAGGTTAATTAGTTTCCAAGGAAAAAAGATGATGATGATCCTCTTCAAAAAGGCCGAGCGACCGCAGCGAACTGTCACCATGACAAAACAGGCACGGGATGGCATTCTCAGTTATTGCAAGATACATCATCCCAACGAGGGAATTCTCATATTGCGTGGTAAGTACAAAAAAGGACTTGTCTTTGTGGACGGCTTAATCATACCACCATTTTCTCACACAGGTCCTACATTTGCGGGTTTTCCGCATACATTTTTGCCACTCGATCCAAGTTATGTAGGAACAGTTCATTCTCATCCCACAGGCATTGCAAAACCATCTGTCACCGATTTGCATAATTTTTTTGGTTTTGTCTCAATAATTGTGCAGTCTCCCTATGAAGATAATGATATGTTTGCATATGATCGTGACGGAAATCTACTTGAATTGACAGTTATTGTGGATGAAATCTGACAAAAATTTATAAGCTTTTTGCTGTAACCTGTATTATTGATAAATTATAAAACATATCTAATTTTCCTTTTTGGATCACTTGCGGTCAGTATTGGATTACAGATGCTCCTACCATGGCCATATGGCCTAATAGC
>DATFDB010000133.1:0-7062 GCA_035252445.1 Nitrosotalea sp.
TTGTTGCACATGGGTAAGCCTTCATATGACAAAGTTGAAGCCTTACTTTACAAGAGATACAGTTACACCATAGCAGATTCATGCGATAACCCCCAATACTTGTGCGAGATCCTAAAGGAAGTGTTTGGCAAATCATATCTAGAAATAATAAATTCCATAGAAACGCGTCTAACTGATTTCAGACACGAGCCCATCATAGACGAGTTTGTATCAAAGATAAGCAAATAGGTACAAAGCCTATTTTTCTGCCATGCTCCACTTGTCTTCCTTGTCCATATTCAATATTCTCTCAATTGGAATGTCTCGATGATCTTTTCCAAGATGAGTAGTGTATTCTAGAAGACTGGAAAATTTTTTGTTACATATGGGACAATCCTTCTCAAATCCTGCCATGAACATCATAAAATTAACAAAATTTCTATTTTAATGTATTTCAGGTTACCAAGTATCGGTATTCGCATTTCCTTGCGTTCATGATTTTTATCTGTTGTGGATAAAATTTTAAAATTATAAAACCGTTACAAGTTTAATGAAAAATTCAAGTGATAAAAAAAGTTCAATGCTAGACAGAATGCATGATCATTTTTTACACATTGCACCAAGGTACAAAGAGTTGCGGACCACAGACCTTAACCCCTTGCTACACATTACAAACAAGATAAAAGATCTTCAAAGCATACGTGCTGCTGACATTGGATGCGGAACCGGCAGATATAGCCTCAAATTTGTAGAAAACCTTGGAGAAAAGTGCCATTTATTCTGCGTCGATAACAACAGAGAGATGCTTCGCCACCTAAAAGAATACTTTGAGAAACACAGCATAACAAATTTCACCCCCATTCGCAGCGACTCACACAGAATACCGCTACAAACAGATTCACTTGACTGCGTCATGTCCTTTAACGCAATACACCACTTTTCCCTTCCAAACTTTCTAAGGGAATCCTCAAGAATACTAAAAAACAATGGCAAGCTATTTGTTTATACGAGATTGCGCGACCAGAATGAAAAAACTATCTGGGGAATGCATTTTCCTTCGTTTACTAAAAAGGAAAGCAGGTTGTATGAATTAGAAGAGCTAAAGTCGGCCTTTGAAAAAGACCCCAATCTCAATATCAACACAGTAAAGTTGTTCGAACACCACAGGGTGTACCCACTTGAAAGACTTGTAGAGCAAGCAAAAAATCACCACTATTCTACTTTTAGACTATACAAAAGGCATGAATTTAGAGATGCGTTGCACAAGTTTGTGCAAAACATATTGAATCATTATAACGACTTGGACAAAATAACATGGAAAGATCAGAATACGTTGCTTGTAGTTGAAAATATCCAGTAGACATTTACATCTAAAACATTTTTTATTATTTTTTTAATTTTGAAATTGCCTTTGCAATGTTTTTCTGAATCTTTTTGTCATACATGTCAGGTATTATGTTGTCATAGTGTAGTTTCTTGTCTGGCATCGTATCAGATATTGCTCTTGCAGTTGCAAGCAATAGTTCCATTGTTATTTTTTTTATTTTCTTGTCAAGTATAGATCTCATTATGTGTGGAAAGACAAGTGCATTATTGACTTTGTTTGGATACAGGTAACTCCCAGTTGCTACAATTCTTGCGCCTGCTTCTTTGGCAAGTTCTGGCTTTATCTCAGGGTCTGGGTTTGTCAGTGCAAAGATAACTGGCTTGTTATTCATCTCTTTTATCATCATTGGAGTTATCAGGTTGTTTTTTCCAGAGACCCCTACGAATACATCAGCTCCTTGAAGTGCATCCCTTAGCAAACCCTTTTCCTTTTTCGGGTTGGTTATGCTTGCAAGTTCATTTTTGTATTTGTTCATGTTTTCATCTCTTCCTTTGTAGATTATCCCGTCCGAGTCTGTGACAAGCACATTTTTACATCCAGCAGCTACGAGCAGTTTGCATATTCCATATCCTGCTGAGCCAGCGCCTGCAACAACTATTCTAATTGTAGAAAGTTGTTTTTTGACAAGTTTTAGAGAGTTGAAAAGTGCAGACAAGACCACAACCGATGTTCCATGCCTGTCATCATGAAATACAGGTATTGAGAGCAATTTTTCAAGCTCGTCAGAAATCTCAAGCACCTTTGGCGATTCAATGTCTTCTAGGTTTATTGCCCCAAAGGCAGGCTCGATTGCCTTGATTGTAGCAACAATCTCTTCTTTTTTTGTAGTGTTAAGACAGATTGGAAAAGCGCTCACTTGGCCAAACTCCCGGTACAACACTGCCTTGCCTTCCATTACTGGAAGTGACGCATATGGCCCAATGTTTCCAAGTCCCAGTATTCTGGTTCCATCAGTTACAATTGCTACATTGTTTCCCTTGGATGTAAAGTCATATTTTTTTTCCGGATGATGGTATATCTCCTCGCATACTGCTGCAACTCCAGGAGTGTAGATTAGTTTTATCTCGCTTGATTTTAGGTTCTTGATTTTTCCGGTAACAATAATTTTTCCGCGCAGTTTCTTGTGCAGTTTGATCGCTTTTATCGAATTTTTGTTGTACACCATAGAATCACACTAACTCTTTCAGTCTTCACACTGCGCATATTTTTTGTCAAGTTTGTAAATGATTGTATTTTCTGTCAGATCAAACTTTACTGCACAACCAAGTTCCTTGAATGCAGATTCGTAAAATGACTTGAAGTGTTTAGACCACTTGAGACCCATATCATGCCTCATGATAAACTTGACATCGTTTTTGTCTTCAAGCTGAGTAAAGCTGAATCCCGCTGCTTTTGCTCTACCTCGCAGGATTGCTATCCATTCCCATACGCTGTACTTGCCTTTCATAGTATACAACATGTCTCTTGAGACAATCTTTCCTTTTTCTTCTGCAATGCTTTGGATTTCCTTGTCGTCTAGTTTGTCAAACCACGATATGAGAAGCGATTTTGGGACTGGTACCCATCCTGACTTGGATGCAACAAGATCCCAGTCCACTGCATGTGCCAATAGCTGGTTTACTAGGGCGTTTAGTGTTATTCTCTCAAATGTAGCATGTGATTTTATCTTGTCAAGTACGTTTTTATCAATTCTAAATGTAACTGTCTTGTTCTTCTCGCTTGTAGATTCTGCATCCATTATGCAGTTTTGTTTTACTCATACTGATTAAGATTGCGTAACTGGGTTCTTGTGTGCTTTTTATAGCATCGTTAGACATATAGTAACATTTTCAGATAGTCAGGTTTCCATTCCAACTGCAATCAAGTTATACTTGTCTAGTTGATTTTTTAATACATCAAAGAATTGCTTTGAGTATATTTTGCGAATCAACTTGCGGTGGTCTGTTCCTTTTTTCGCAATGGCAAACAATACGTTTCTTGATATTGGCAGCGACAAAAACTTGAGGTTTCTTCTCTCAGTTACAATATAGTTTACTGCCCCAAGGTCTTCATCAAAGTCTGACTGCATGGAGTGTTGCAATCTCATCCCCATGCAAAGCATCTCAAGTTTTTCAGGACTCATCTTAAGATCATTTGATGCATGTTCAATTATTCTTCCTTGAGAGTTTATCACTCCGACATATTCCAAGTCATATTTTAGCAATGAGTTGATGTAATACCCTATGTCTTTTTCTTCCATGAAATAATATAGTCACCCTAATACTAAAAGATGCATGCAATCTGATGCACTAGAATGCAATAGTATAACTAAATTTTTCAAATATTATTCCACGTGATGGCGTACAGTCAAGTTGTCATAAAATCTGACAGACTTGATGTTGACAAATTCTAGCATGCCGTATCTTGAAAGTTCTCGCCCAAAGCCGCTCTGCTTTACTCCTCCAAACGGTATCCTAGGATCAGATATGACTACATTATTCACAGTTATGATTCCAGACTCTACCATCCTTGATAGATTGTCAGCCTTGGCAAGATCCTGTGTCCATATACTTGCACCAAGGCCATATTGCGACTCGTTTGCAAACTTGATTGCGTGCATCTCATCTTCCACTATTGTAACCGGTGCAACAGGTCCAAATGCCTCTTCTTGGGCTATACGCATCTTTGGAGTGACATTTCCAAGTATGGTAGGGCTGAAAAAATATCCCTTAGTACCAAGCCTCTTGCCTCCAGTAAGTATCTCGGCTCCCTTGTCTACTGCGTCCTTGACAAGTTCTTCAATTTTTTCTAGTCCCGCAGAATTTACCATCGGTCCCATGTCAGTATCTTCAGACATTGGATCCCCCACACGAAGTTTTTCTGTTTTTTGCACAAACTTTTCGATAAATTCTTTGGCAAGATTTTTTGTTACAAAGAACCTCTTTGATGCAATACAGCTTTGACCACAGTTGATAAATCTCCCCTTTACTGCTCCAGCAGACGCTTTTTCCGCGTCAGCGTCATGACATACAATGAAAGGATCGCTTCCCCCAAGCTCCAAGACACATTTTTTTACTTGCGATGTAGCCCGTTGTCCGACTTTGGCACCAGCTACATTGCTTCCTGTAAACGTCACTGCATTGACTAAATCTATGAGTTGTTCAGCCATGGAAGAATCTGCAATTGCTGTTTGGAAAATGCCTTGAGGTAGCCCTGCTTTCTGAAACATGTTTTCAATTTCTATTCCGCATTGCATGGTAGCACTTGCCGGTTTTAGCACCACAGTATTTCCCGCCATCAGAGATGGTGCTGCAAACCTCAAGGCTTGCCAGTATGGAAAGTTCCAAGGCATTATGCTTCCGATTACACCGATTGGCTCAAATGCGATAAAGCTTTTTCTTGCGTCTGTGTTTATCGATTCGTCATGAAGAAACGTTGAACCGTTGTCCGCATAAAACTCCATCACCCATGCACATTTCTCAACTTCAGATAGAGATTCTTTGATTGCTTTTCCCATCTCTTTTGTTGCAGTGAGTGCCAGATGTTGTTTGTTCTTTCGCAATATATCCGCAAAAATGTTAAGAAAATCAGACCTTTTTTTGATATCTGTTTTCCAGGTGGAAAAAGTCTTTTTTGCTATTTCTATTTTTTTGTCAAGATCCTCTTTTTTGATTACATCGTAATGTGCAAGTGCTTCCTCGGTTGCAGGATTAATTGTCGTGATTGCCATACAAAGGTAAGATAAATTCAAGTATATAATCTTCAAAGATGGCCGTGCAAGTGAATAATTTGCAATTTTTCGAAGCTTTTAATATTTTGATAAAGAATTGAATACCAGATGCAGTCTCTTTCTTCCAAAGAAAAACAAGCCTTACAGTTTGAGACAGTTCTCATCTTACAGGGAGGTGGTTCTCTTGGCGCCTACGAGTGTGGAGTGTACAAGGCACTCGACAGACATGGAATCAAGTTTGATATTGTTGCAGGAACTTCAATTGGTGCAGTCAATGCATCAATCATCACAGGTAGTAAGAGCGACGAGCCTGCAAAGGCATTAGAAGAGTTCTGGCTTGACTTGTCAGATGGTGTCACACCACCTGGACTTTCTGACGAAATTAGACCATATTTTGCATCAGCGTATTCTGCAGTTTTTGGAAACCCCAAGGCGTTTTTCCCAAGATGGTTCTTGCCAAGCCCAGACTATTTCATGCCATATTTTTGGCAGTACCTATATGACATTACACCGCTCAAAAACACTCTAAACCAATATGTCGATTTTCAAAAAATTCAAGACCCAAAAAAACCAAGATTGATAGTTTCATCAACTGATATCCAGAATGCAAAGCCTTCTGTCTTTGACAGCAAGTATGACAAAATAGAGGCAGACCATGTCCTCGCAAGTGCCGGATATCCATTCTACGGAATAGCATGGACACAAAAAAGTGGAAAATATCTCTGGGATGGGACGCTTTTGAGCAATACTCCTCTACGTGAAGTAATTAATGCATCTCCAAAGCACGACAAGAAAGTATATGTCGTAGACCTATTTCCAAGAGACCAGCACGAGATTCCAAACAACATGTTTGAGGTATGGCATAGAGCAAGAGACATCATGTACGCAGACAAGACAGAGCACAATGTACACATGTCAAAGATAGTGACGCGTTACCTCAAGATGATACGAGAGATGCACGACATACTTGCTACATCTACACTTGATGAAAAGGCAAAGTCAAGACTAGAACAACTTGAGAAAGAATATCAAAAGATTGCCTCTGACCGTGGTGGAATAATAAATCAAATAATCAGGATACAGCGCAGTGAGCACATGCATTTTCTCTTTGAGGATGCCGACTTTTCACTTGCCACAGTTAAGGAATTGATAGACAGGGGCGAAAGGGACGCAAAAGAGGCACTTGCGAAAAGCGACTAGACCAAAGACAATTTACACCGTGTCAAAGGATTATAACGAAAAAGACTTATCATCGATGTTTTATCCGTAAATACAGTTGCAAACCAAGTTTGCAGAAGTTTGGGGGCACAAGATAAGGTATCTTGAGGATGGTATGTCAGATAAAGCGATCATCTTAATACACGGATTAGGAGGATCTGCAGAAAGATGGCTCAAAGTAATTCCTTATCTTAGTACAAAGTATAGAGTCATCGCACCAGACATTATAGGTTTTGGCTACAGCGACAAGCCGTCAGAAGATTACACGATGGAGTTTTTTTCAAAGTTCCTTTCTACGTTTATTAACAACGTTGGCCTCAAGTCTACAATTCTTGTTGGCACATCTCTTGGAGGACAGATTGCCGCACACTGTGCAAGCATAAACAAAGCAATAGAAAAGATGGTGCTGGTAGCTCCATCAGGCGCCATGAAATCTTCTACTCCTGCAATTGATGCATACATGATGGCTGCACTCTACCCAAATCACACAAGCGCAAGAGAGGCATTTGAAATGATGTCAAGTTCTGGCACAGTTGACGAGTTTACAGTATCAGATTTTGTAAAAAGAATGTCTACACCAAATGCCAAGCTTGCGTTCATCTCATCTGTTCTTGGAATCAAAAATTCCAACATAGAGGAAACTCTCAAGAAGATAATGGTTCCAACGCTAGTCGTATGGGGAAAGCATGACAGAGTAATACCTATTCAGCATGCAGACCAATTCGTATCCTCGATTAAGAACTGCACATTTTTGGAGCTAGACGAGTGT
>DATFDB010000134.1:0-3387 GCA_035252445.1 Nitrosotalea sp.
ACACTGTAGATATTTCTGCTAAAGGCTATGTGATTAGTACGATCCCTGCTAGCACTACAGTTACAACAAGTATAACTGGATCTGCAGGTACAACAGCCCCCGGTGCTTCTACAACAGCAAGCGGTACATCAACTACCACCACTACAGCATCTCCAAATGGTACATCAACTACTACAAGTACAACCATAACCAATACCGCAACTAGTGGTACGGGATCTGGAACTAGTGTACCAGCTAGTAGTTCGTCAACTAGTGCACCAAGCAGTAGTTCTGCAACAGCAACTGGCACAATCACTGAAACCAGTACTGAGCTTTCAGTTTGTGCAAAAAATCCAATTCCAATTTCTACATCACAAGTAAAAATTTATGCTATAGCGCAAAGTTTTTTCATGGATGACAAGACACCATGCTTTTACTCACTTCCAATTCTTACAACAGGAAACAAAGAACTTGTGGGCGTCTTGGCCCTAAAAGATTCATCAGGTTTTCCAGCGCTTGCCAAGTCCGGCTTGTCATTTCAGATTGATTCATCGGACATATCCACTGTTTCTGTCCCTAATGTAGAAATGGGATACGGGGATCAATCTGCACTAGTCTTTGCACAAGTAGGTAATACAGCAAACCCCATAACACTAAATGTTGTCTCAGGCAGCCCGCAACAAATAGTTCCAGTTATTGCATCTCCATCAAAAACCTCCTCTGGTTTGGTGGCTGATCCGTTGCTTACGACAGTTTTACCAAACACACAGTTCCCGCTTGCAATTTATACAACAAATAACGGCGCATTAAGTTCATTTAAGAATGATTTTACTGCCTTGATCTCTCCGCAAGAATCTATCTCTCCAGTACAGCTCACTGTTACAAATGGGGAGCCGATATTTCTTAGTGATGAAACCCTACTTAAAACTGGTTCACAAAATATTGCAATCACAACTCCTGACTATTCAACCGTCTTTACAGTGTCAGGAGCATCATCAAAATCAAATGGCATGACACTTAGTTACCCTGACCAGATATCTTCAAACAAAGCATCATTATTTTCAATTGAATTATTGGATGACAAACAACTTCCAATATTAGCTGACAAGGATATTAATCTCCAACTTGTCTCAAGCAATTCTTCGGTACTTTATGTTCCTGATAACGTACAAATCAAGAAAGGATCTTATTATGCAACATTTGATGCTATCTCAAAAGGATCTGGCACTGCCGAAATTGCAGTCCTTGCGGATGGACTCCCTCTATCAAAATTTGATATACCTATTACCAGTTTTACACCAGTTGTAAATTTGGATTCAATTGATCATGTTGATAACAATTCTCCTCTAACCGCAACCGCAACTGCCATTTACAACAGCTTACCTGTTTCAGGTCTCAATGTGGACTGGACAGTATCTGGAGCTACAATAAAAAATAAAGATTCCATGACTGACAAGGACGGCAAGGCAACAATCTCAGTAATAACAAGCAATCCGAGCACAGTTGAGATACAAGCAAGCGTGGGAGGTGGACCATATCAAACAGTTACTGCCAGCAAACAAATAAGTGTAAATCCACCATTGTTATCTGCCACTACTGTACAATCATCTCAAGATAATTCCCAGTCGAACAGTTTTACGGTTATGGGTATAAGCCCAATCATATTTGTAATTCCAGGTGCGGCTGCAGCGGCGTTTGTAATTCTGAAAAAGAAGAACATGTTGGAAGGCATATCTGAAAGAATCAACATCGCAGAGAAATTCTCTGAAATGATGGGTCGGGTATCTACCTCACAAGAAAGATAGGTGAGATCTTGTGAACTCTGAAATCCCTGATACATGTGATAGGAATGATTTTCCTACTTTCTCATTTCTGCTTAGCATGAATAAAGACATGAATCCTTCAAAGAAGGTTAGAGAACCTTGAAGCATGCCCTGATGAATAACCTGAAATGTCATAAAAATTACAACTCCGGTTACAGTGAGAAGAACCATAGAATGGTAAAACGTGTATTTCTTACTTGCAGGATTGTGCATGGAAGAGAAAAGTCGTACCATGAGAACACTTCTATTATTCTAAAATATAAAATCTCTTTTCCATTATTGGGAATGTGTGCAGCTTAAAGTACTGCTGATAACTTGCTAGAACAAATTTTTGTATGTAATATTCAATTACACGCAGATTGCTAAGACCATTTGTTGTTTGATCGGTATTAGGTAATATCCACATGACATCATACTCGATGATAAATAGTTTGGAGCCGACATCGTATGACTATGAAATGTTAATTGAAAAATTAAAAATAGAATTATCTAAATTTGGACTCACTGCAAACCAATCCAAGGTATTTCTATTTTTGGAAAAGTCAGGACCAAGTACTGCTACTCAGGTTAGCAAGTCATTAAAAATACCACGAACCGAAACATATCATCTTCTTACAAATCTGCAAAATCGAGGAATGGTCCTTGCATCATTTCAACATCCAATAAAGTTCACGGCCCTGCCTTTGAACAAAGCCATAGGGGTTCTTATCAATGCAGAAAAAGAAAGGGTGAAACAACTAGAATACCAAGAAAAGAATTTGGTTGAATTATGGAGTGCAATTCCTGGTTATGATGTAAAACATGACTATGTCAAAGATGGCAAATTTCAGATGCTACAAGGCATAAACCAAATGACTGGAAAGATTGGTGATATGATAGACAATACCAAAAAATCTCTTCAGATTCTTGCATCTGAGAAGGATTTTATGAAATTTTACCATTCAGGCTTTTTGGAGAAAATCGAAGTCTTAGAAGCAGAATCACAACTCATATCATCATCTTCAAAAAACACTCCGTATATCTTTAAGGGGAAATTAAAAAATAAAGCAAAAAAAATGCCTCTCAAAATAAAAGAAGAACTATGTTTTGTAATAAAAGACGATGACGAATTACTGTTGTTTATGACATCTCCGAGCAAACCGTCCCAAGACATATTTGCAATGTGGACAGATTCCCTATCTATGGTCTACACATTAAAGTTGTTATTTGGATATATTTGGTCAAACTCAAGATATTTCACTTAAAAATTCAGTTCAAAATACCTGTTGTCACATTATCTTACACATATCCAATTTTATCCCAATGGAAAACATAGAATATCATGTCAGGTCTGGATTCACTCATTGCGCAAACATTTGGAAATACATTAAAAACTATACTGGGCGAGAAAATACTAGCAAAAGTACAAGACAGGTTATTTGAAAAATACGGTATCACTGTTAGTGAAGCGGCAAAAGATTTTCAAAAATTAGATTCTGTCTTGAAAGAGCTGTTTGGCAGTAAGACGGATGTCATTGAAAGGCAAATCATTCGCAAGATAGTCATACTTGAAGAAAGCAAACGAAAAGACAGAAACTGGATAGCT
>DATFDB010000135.1:0-3960 GCA_035252445.1 Nitrosotalea sp.
TGGCTCTTTTTTCGTAATTTTGCCACCTCGGCCTTTTTTGCTCTATACGATTTAGTGAGTGACTCCAGGGATGCCATGCGATAACTGGCCTTCATAATCGATTAAGTATTTGTTATGATCAGGATTTGACATAAGAGTTAATATTTTTAACATATTTTTGTAATTTTTTCTTAAATTTTTCAGATCTATACCATACTTACCAACTAGATTTTATTTGGCATTTACAGGAAACATGTATGGATTTTCATCCATCGCAGATACCTATCACAAAAACATTCGAGGCAGATGACGACCGCAAAGCTGTAGATATTGCAGCTGAAATGGTAAAGATGGGGTTTTCTTCACAAAAGGGAGGATTCAGAGTCATCATGACAAAGGAAAAAAACATTGCAAAAAAAATTGGTTTTACACTTATGAATGAGCTCAACTTTGGACTACGAAAAGCAAAACAGGAAAGGGATGTAAGATACTGGATATACAGCTACGACCAGGATCATTTTGCAATGGTGCTGATAAGTTCCCGCGCATTAAATGACTTGGACCTAGGTGTCTGACTTGTCAAAGATTCGTTCAAGCTTGAGTTTTTTTGCCATTATATCTGCAAGCAGTATTCCAAGTATTGCGCCTCCTAGAACTGTTGTAGGATATTCCTGCAGCAGGTAGAGCCTGCTAATTGAAACAAGAATTGGATATAGCCATACAATATGGCATCCACGCGGAAATCTTCTTGACAGCGCGTACCCAACTATGAACGCAAGGAGGGTTGCTCGCACAGTATGCCCTGCAGGAAAGGTGCCATCGACATCACATGGAATTCCAACATCTGCACCAGACGTTATTGAGAGGTGCGCCCCCAGATACTGCAGTCCTGGCTTTTCATAACCCGTATAGCACCTCATGTAAGCCGTGGCTATTGTACCAATCAATAGTGAGAGCAATAGTATCAGCCCCAGGCGCCGCGTGCTTTTTCGTATAAAGAGGACTATTGCAACAAATATGGGATAAATCACCCAGCCGATCTCAGAGAAGACTTGCATGGCAAGGTCAACAGGTGTATTTCCTGCTAGTTTTTGCATCGAGTTCTCAAAGTTAGCATCAGGGTACATTGGGATTTTTGCACTTGCCAGATATACCAATACAAAAAATGCTATTGCAAGAAGGAAAAACGTTCTACTTCTTACATCAAAGATCCATTTTTGCACAGAAAGTTCCTCCTTGCATTGGCATGCATATAATCGGAAACCGGCTCCATATTAAAGTGAGATCGATTCTTCTAAAAAATTCTACCATATGACATTCCATATTACTAAAGGATTTTAACCACCGCCAAGAAAGGATCGCCGTGAGAATTCTAACTCTTGATGATTTTGAAACCAAAGGTAAGACTGTATTTTTGCGCGTAGACATGAACTGTCCCATAGATCCCGTAACAATGAAGATAATCGAGACTAGCAGAATAAAGGAATCCACTGAATCACTCAAGGATCTTGAGGGGGCAAAGGTTGTCATCACGTCGCACCAAGGAAGAGTCGGCAACAAAGATTACACCGGCATGGAAAACCACGCCAAAGTTCTTGAAGAGATTCTTGGTCGCAAGATAAAGTATGTTGAAGATGTGATTGGCTCAGAAGCTCAGAACACAATTAAAAATATGAAAGACGGAGACATTGTGCTTCTTGATAACGTGCGACTGTGTGCAGAAGAAAATTACGAGTTTTCAGCTTCAGCAGCTGCAGAAACAATAATGGTCAAGCGACTCTCCAAGTTGTTTGACCTGTGTGTTCTAGATTCTTTTCCAAGCTCACACCGCGCACATCCATCAATCATTGGATTTGCACATGTTCTTCCTGCATGTGCCGGAAGGTTGGTCGAGCGCGAGGTAAGAAAGCTTGACGAAATAATGACAGTTACAAAAGGACCGCATGTTGTTGTCCTTGGAGGCTCCAAAGTGATAGACAGACTTGAGGCAATAAAAGAATTAATTCAAAATGGCAGGGCAGACCAAGTGCTTCTCACAGGAGTCATAGCAAATGTGTTTTTGAGGGCGCAGGGAAGAATCAAGTTCCCCCTTGGAATCAAGCGCGAAGAAGAGGTGGTCCAAAAAGCCCACTCGCTAATAGGCGAATACCCAGATGTCTTTTCAGTGCCTGTTGATATTGCAGTTGAAAGAAACGGAAAAAGAGTAGAGATGGACGTACGCGAGCTTGTCAAGGGAGATAGCGTATTTGATCTTGGCCCAAAGACAGTAGAATACTACCTAAAATCAATACAAGGTGCCGGTACAGTTTTCATGAGCGGACCTGCAGGATTTTTTGAAAACGAAAATTTCAAGTTTGGAACAGAAGAATTGCTCAAGGGCGTGGCAAACTCTTTTGCCACAACCATAGTGAGTGGAGGACACCTGACTGCCGCACTCAAAAGATATGGCCTTACTGAAAAGATAAACCACATTAGCACTGCAGGGGGAGCCCTTGTTTTGTATCTGACCGGCGTAAAGCTCCCGATGATTCAGGCATTAGAAGAGGCCGCCGCAAGATACAGAACTAAATAGACGCCTTGCATTGGGGGCATACATGCGGCTCTAGCTTGCCAAGATAGATCTCCTGGTTGCAAGAGTTGCACTTTTGCTGCTCCATTACATCGAATAACTTGAACCATTTTGTGGTAAAGTTCTGTGCAATTTGTCTTATCAGTCCCTCGTCATGAAGTTGTGTAAAGTATTGCTCCATGTCATCAATGGTAACTGAGCTGTCAAGTCCCTTTTCCTTTAGTATTTCGTAAATTTCGTCATTTGTAAAACGCAAGTTTGTGTCATTGAACTTTTCAAAAATTATCTTTCTTAGTTGCAATGGAATTGTCTCTGTCGGAGCCAAGCTAGTAGAGACCCGACGCTTCTTCTTTTATTTTATCTGCTGATGCCGTATCGTTTAGTTTTTCGGAGAGATATGAATACAGGCCGGATTTTAGAACTTTGAGCGATAATAAAGCGCATTTTATTCTGGCAGGACCCAAGTCATGCAGGCCTAGGTTGTCAAGTATGTCTTCTTTTGATAGTTTCTTTACGGCCTCAAAGTCTTTTCCCATGATAAGCTCAGTCAGCATTGAGGCGCTTGCCTGGCTTATTGCACATCCTTTCCCAGTAAACTTTACGTCAACCACCTTGTTCTCCTTTATGTTAAGGTGCATCTCAAGCTCGTCACCGCATAGAGGATTGCTGTCCCTTTGTGCAACGTCAGGATTTGGAAGCTTGCCATAGTTTCTTGGGTTTCTGTAGTAATCAAGTATTATTTCTCTGTAAATGTCTGCACTACTCAAATTCTGAACAGCTCCTTTGCTCTGTAAAGCGACTTGATAAAAACATCCACTTCATCTTTTGTGTTATAGATATAAAAGCTTGCGCGGGATGTAGCAGATACATCAAGTCTTTCCATAAGAACTTGCGCACAGTGATGACCAGATCGTATTGCAACGCCGTCTTCATCAATTATTGTTGCAAGGTCGTGGGGATGAATGTCTCCAAGATTAAATGATATTACACCGCCGCGTTTTGCAACATCCATTGGACCGTAAATCTTTATTCCTTTTACTTGAGACATTTTGTCAAGTGCATATTTTGTTATCTCCATCTCGTGCTCTCTGACCTTGTCCATACCTATCTTGTCAAGATAATCAAGTGCGGCCCCAAACCCAATTACATCTGCAATGTTTGGAGTTCCAGCTTCGAACTTGTATGGCAAGTCGTTCCACGAAGTCTCGTACTTGTGCACTTCGCGTATCATGTCTCCTCCGCCGTTGAATGGCACCATGCTTTCAAGCAGCTCTTTTCTTGCCCACAGCACACCAACGCCTGTTGGCCCAAGCATCTTGTGAGCCGAGAATGCAAAAAAGTCACAGTCTAGTTTTTGCAGATCAACCTTTAGGTGTGGAACCGATTGTGCCCCGTCAATTAAAACCCGTACG
>DATFDB010000136.1:0-2141 GCA_035252445.1 Nitrosotalea sp.
ATTGCAGGTTGCGATAAAAGCTTGCCAGGTTCTATGATGGCAATGGCTCGATTGAATATTCCTTCAGTTTTTGTATATGGAGGAACAATAATGCCTGGAATTTATGAAGGAAAACAAGTTACAGTACAAGATGTATACGAAGCTGTTGGGGCATATGATGCAGGTCAGTTGACTCTCGAAGCGCTCAAGAACTTGGAAAATGTTGCTTGTCCAAATGCTGGCTCTTGTGGAGGCATGTATACTGCAAATACAATGGCTTCAATCAGCGAAGCTATAGGAATTGCACTACCGGGTAGCGCTTCTCCACCAGCAGAAGATCCAAGAAGAGAGAAATTTGTTTATCAAAGCGGCAAGGCCGTAATGAACCTACTTGAGACAGGAATCAGACCCAAAGATATTCTCACATATGAGGCGTTTGAAAACGCAATAACTATTGCAAACGCCATAGGGGGATCAACTAATGCTGTACTTCATCTCTTGGCTTTATCTCGAGAAATTGGAGTCCATCTAACTCTCGAGGATTTCGAAAAAGTGAGAAAACGAACACCGCACATAGCAGATATGAGACCTGGGGGATTTTATGTTATGTTAGATCTTGATAAAATAGGTGGCATTCCCTTAGTAATGAAAAGCCTACAGAAAAAAAATCTCCTAAATGAGAATGTTTTAACTGTTACAGGTAAAACTATGAAAGAGAATTTGGATTCAATACAACTTTCATTTAGTGAAAATCAAAAAGTTCTCAAACCTATAGAAACGCCAATTCATGATGTTGGAACTCTCACCATACTTAGGGGTTCACTTGCTCCAGAAGGAGCAGTGGTTAAAGTTGCAGGAATGCACACAACAGAATTTGTAGGAAAAGCTAGAGTGTTTGATAGAGAAGAAGATGCTTTTGACGCCATATCCAAACGAGAAATTAAAGAACATGATGTTGTAATAATAAGATACGAAGGGCCAAAGGGAGGTCCAGGTATGAGAGAAATGCTAGGAGTAACAGCCGCTTTAGTAGGACAAAAATTAGGTGAGAAAGTAGCATTGATAACAGACGGTAGATTTTCTGGTGCGACAAGAGGTTTAATGATAGGACATGCTTCACCCGAAGCTGCAGTAGGTGGAAACATCGCATTAGTAAAAGATGGAGACGAAATAAGAATCAACTTGGCAAAAAATAGCATAGACGTCATGGTATCAGAAGATGAATTGGCAGAACGTAGAAAACAATGGAAACCGAGAAAACCTAATTATGAAAAAGGAGCATTGGCAAAATTTGCATCACTTGTTACGTCTGCATCAGAAGGCGCAATAACAAAACCAAAATGGTAGAAACAGTCAGCAATCTTTCGGAAGATGATACTGACAAAATAACCGCGAATTCTTTCCAATTTTTTTAGCGGTAACTGAAATTCCCTCATCTAAGCTTTTTCCACATATTGTGCAGGTTGCTTCCTTTATAGTAGAGCTCAGCTTTGTTTTTTTCTTCAAAAAATACAGATCATGAAATAGAACATTGGCATTTAGGTCTCTTTTTGGAATCATAATCTGAGACATAATTCATAGATCGCGCCATAGAATATAAAGGTACCGTACCATACGGTAATTCTCAACTTTAGGGTGAATTTTAAATATGGTCAGAATAGAGTGGGTTGCATGGGTGGCCACATTTGGGCATTCAAACCTTAAGATAGTACCCCTAGATTACTCTGGTTCCCAATTTGATCTGTATAACAAAGTTTCAAGAGATTTCGATTATTCTTTTCTTTTCGAATCATTAACTGGACCTGAAGAACTAGCTGAAACTTCAATCATGGGATTTGGTCCTACATTAGTGATAAAGGGATTTTCTGATAAAATAACACTCCATCACAAAAATGGTACAACAACTACTATCAAGACAGAAGACCCACTGTCAGAAATTAAGAAATTCATTCATCAAGTATCTGATCAAAAATACAGATATGTTGGAGGTGCAGTAGGCATTATCAATTATGATGCAATAAGACTGTGGGAAAAAATACCAGAATCCCATAATGGAGATAACATACCCTTGATGGAATTTGGAGTGTATGATGACGGAATACTTTATGACAACAAAGAGAAAAAATCGTTTTATTTCTATCATGACACAAATAGAATACAGA
>DATFDB010000137.1:0-2269 GCA_035252445.1 Nitrosotalea sp.
CGTGGGGTCGTAGCCTAGCCAGGCATGGCGACAGGATACATCACATGATCACCGCTAAGGGCTCCAGTGGTTCAACTAGCTTCACTGACGAAAGGATGATGTACAGTTTGGAGCTGTAGTGACCCGTGTGTCGCCGGTTCAACTCCGGTCGGCCCCACCATCTTTAGATCGTTAACTTTAGAGAACAGTTATAAGGAAAAAGCAACGATATTAGACTGTCAAGTGGGGATGATTTCTATCAATTATTTCAAAGGGGGAAAAGAAATTTGAGTCGTGGTAACTTTCCAACATTTGGAGCTTCTAAAACTGGAACATATGTTTCAACTCTGAAAAATTACAACCTGCCTCCTTTCATCCTTGAAAGGATAGCAACCGATTGCAATTCTGAGCTGATTAGAAAGGGAAGAATTGAGGAACGGCTGCAAAGCATGAACGATGCGGCTCTGGCACTGCTTCACAAGGTTTTTGTTGATTGTGAGGAAAATTCTGACGGTACTTTTGCAGATTATCGCTTTTTTGCATATATTTCAAGCATGTTTCACAAATGTGAAATCCTTCTAAATGAAAAAATTCCAGGCCATTCTGGCAAGGTTCACAAGGTTCCAATAGCAGTAAAAAATAACGGTATGTACATTGCTGTTGGTTTTAACAAATCAAGCGGCGGACCAATTTCAAAGAGAGAAGCAATCAAGTTTTATGAAGTTGTTGATGATATCAAAAAGGGTGAGCATGGAAACCAGCTCTCAGAAGGAGTGTTCGGGTCCTCAGTGGGATTCGATGGGGAGGCACTTGTCAACCTAGAAAAATTGAGCAAGGCGCGCAAAAAAGACCCGCAAAATAAGATTGACTTTAAGACAGCAAGTTTTGAAAATAAGATTTATTCCGTCACAAAGTGCTAGTGCTTTTTCTTAGCAGGACAGAATTTTCCGTGTACTTGTTTTTCAGCATCTAGTGTTGTCTCATTCTCATGAAACATTTTCGTGCCACAGTCGGGGCAGACATATTGAGGCATAAAAAAACTCTAAAGCACTTACTTATAGTCTTTTAGAACATTTGCAAGTATACCATGAGAGCAAATACAGTAGAAAAGCTACGCAACATATTTCAATCATTATTTACAATTTGGCGACATGATGACAATGGAAAGCACCGAAGACTCAAAGACATTTGGGTGGTTCTATTACAAAAGAGGTAGATATTTCGGAGTGGTGAAGAATCATTATCTGCCGCCAGGCAAGTGGCAGACCCTGTGTGGCAATCACACTGTAGAGCCGTCAGATATGGCACACGTTCGTTTTACGGATATGAATAATCTATTCAAACACAAAATTTGTCAGAGTTGCTCTAGTTTGCTCAATGCCAAGTCAAATTCAAGTTATCAAGTTGCAATGTCATAGCTTCAAGCTAGATGTATCAAGCGTTGCAAAAACGGGGTCCTTTTCGGTCTTTTTGTGATTGGGGTCATAGTACTCAAAAGGTAGAGATGCAAAAAGATGCTTGTCCCATATCTCATGGACTAGTTCTTTGTAATTTTTGTATCTCAATTGTCTAAGAAACTCATGGGCAAGTTCATGAGATACTTTGGTACAGTTTTTTTCCCTTAGAAAGTTAACATCGTCTTTTTGAGGGCTTTTTTGCCACCAGATCATGCCAAAATTCTCTGCAAAATATCCTTCACAGGTACAGTCTGTCCACATTGGTCTAAAATATGTCAGATAAAAATGAAAAATGTCCTCTCCTCGGCTCACGTGATCTTCCAAAATTACTGGAGTATCCATCAATCGGAACCTGCTGCCAGATCTTACTATCATCTCGTCTGACTTGACATCAACCTTGATGGAAAACGTATTTTCTATCCAAGTCTTGTAAAAATCGGCCATTTTTTCTACATACTGGAACTCCCATTTTCTCGATTCCAGTTCTTCTTCTTTTACAAGGAATATGAAATGAAGAAGCACGTTTGCTCAAGGACACTGCACAATTAAAAGGTCTTTGCATGAAAAAAATATTCTTGACTTGAAAAGATGAAAAGTTGGGAAAATAAGGCGCGGACTAACTTTGACCTTCTATTCCCATCAAAGTTAGGGTCGAACGAATCTTCTCTATTTTACGAATTTTCCAAGTTATGATCTCCCTGAGTGCTTCTACTGTTGGAGATTCAATTTTGGCCAAGATGTCATAGGCTCCAAATGTGCCATGAACTTCTTTTACGCCATTAATTGCTTTCAGCTGCGAAATAATTGCTTCTTCTGAACCAAGTTCGCAATTT
>DATFDB010000138.1:0-5803 GCA_035252445.1 Nitrosotalea sp.
ACACATAGCGCCGTCCGATAGAACTTGAAGACATGATGAAATTTTCATTTAGATGCTTATAATCCTTCTAGGGGTTGAAATGAGCTTTTGACAAAAAATGTGGCAAGATGCAAAATTAGATAATTGGCAACTGCATGAAAACACCATTGATCCGCAGCGCACAACAAGGAGACAAGCACTCTGTCTTGGAATTCTGCAAGGACACGTTTTCTTGGGGTGACTATATTGCAGACGTCTGGGATTCCTGGCAATCAAAAGGGGGGTTGTATGTCTCAGAACAGGACGGGCTTGTCGTAGGAGTGTATAACGTGGCCTTTTTTGAGAAAGAGGCATGGCTTGAGGGAATGAGGGTGCGGCCGCAGTACCGCAAAAAAGGGCTTGGCAAAAAGATGCTGGCACACGCAGAGTCTGTCATACAAAATGGTACTGTACGGCTGGTAATAGAAAGCGAGAACCATCAGTCAATAGCACTTGTCACGTCTATGGGATACGGCCTTGAAGAAAAATGGAGACTCTACTCTATGATTCCTGAAAAACAAGCGTCTAACGCTACAGTCGCAAATACATCTCGTGGCCTTGATGAATTTCTCACAACTACAACTTTTGCAGATTCCTGGAAATGGCTGCCGCTTGATAGGGAAGAGATGGAAAAACTTGTTGAACAAAAAAGAGTCTTGGTTTCGCACCAAAACGACAAGATATCATCTATTGGTATATGGAACAGGTCAAAAGATTTTCCCGAAGTCTTTCAACTTGGATTTGTAAACGGAACAAAGGAAGGAATGGCTGACATCCTAAGATATGCGCAGAACAAAGCACACGAGATTGGCTGCCAAAGAATTCAGGTCTTTGCACAGGAAAAAATATCGCTTGAAGCAAGTTTCTTGGAGAAAAAATCTTTGTTTTATTTAATGAAAAAAGAACTAAAGGAAAAATCTATAATCACATAACAAAAATTAAAGACCGATGAACTACTGGCTTGTAAAACAAGAGCCTACCGTATACAATTACGATACGCTTGAAAAAGACAAAAAGACCGTATGGGATGACGTGCACAACAACCTGGCACTAAAACACATCAGGGCAATGAAAAAGGGAGACCGGGCACTCTTTTACCACACTGGAGACGAGAGACAGGCAGTGGGAATAATTGAGATTACAAGCAACCCTTATCCGAATCCAAAGGAAGACGATGAGAGGTTTGTCGTGATGGATGTCAAGCCTGTCATGAGGCTGAAAAGGCCTGTAACACTTGACGAAATAAAAAAAGACTCTAAATTCAAAAACTGGGAACTGCTGAGAATATCGCGACTCTCTGTTATGCCCGTCCCAAAAAATCTCTGGGATGAGATTTTAAAAAAATCAAAAGAATAATCGTGAATAATTTTATGCAGTATCAATGTCCAGTTGCATCTAATCTGCATTCACACAGATAATTTGGCCCCAATCCTGTTCATCTCCTTGATGAAATCAGGATATGAGACATCGACAGATTCGGGGTCTGTCACGGTGCAGTTTCCTACAAACATTCCTGCTATGCAAAATGCCATAAACAGCCTGTGATCATCTGCAGAGTCAAGTTCTGCCCCGGTAAAAGACTCGGGTGCTTTGAGAATCAACCCGTCTTCTTTTTCTGTTACGATGACTCCAATCTTTGATAGTTCTTTTGCCAAAATTGCAATCCTGTCTGTTTCCTTGAATCTGGCATGCCTTACATTGTAAATCTCAATTGGGTTTGAAGCTCGAAGAGACAAGATTGCCATGGGCGGAAGCAAGTCTGGCGTATTTGATAGATCAAACCTCCCTCCTGAAATCTTGGGGGGCACCGTGACCCTTACCGTTTCCCCAATGGAAATTTTCACACCCATCTTTTCAAGATATGTGATCATTTCCTTGTCGCCCTGCGGCAGGTCTCCTATCGGTGCAGAAATTTCCATGTTATCTCCCACTAGAACTGCAGCCGAAAGAAGAAGTGCCATGCTTGAGAAATCTGCGGGAACTGTAAAGTCTGTTGGGTTATAGTCCTGCCTTGATATCTTGTATTTTTTGTATGGTATCATAACATCAACGCTTGCGCCAAACTTTTTCATGGTTGCAATAGTTGCATCAAGATAAGGCTTTGAGACAAGGTCGTCTTCTATGTCCAAGATAATCCCGTTCTCTGTCTTTGGTGCTGCAATCAAGAGCGCGGAGATAAACTGACTTGAGACAGAACCGGATATTGATGTGTTGCCTCCTCGAATCTTACCAGTGACAGTAAGGGGCGGTGTGCCATTTGTTGATGTGCACTTGGCTCCAAGTTTTTCAAGGGCATCAAGCAGTGGAGCCATGGGTCTCTTTTTCAGACTAGAATCTCCTGTCAGTGTAATCTTGGAATCTGAAAGCGATGCTATCGCTGATGATATTCTGATTGTTGTGCCAGAGTTTGATGCATCAATTTCTGTTTCTATGGGGGACACGCTACCTGTACTGTCTACATTTACAGTTGAGCCATCAACTGTTATCTTGGCGCCAAATACTCGACATGCGTTTATTGTTGCAAGTGTGTCTCGAGAAAGCAGGACATTTCTAATGGTACTTTTTCCCTTTGCAAGAGATGCCAAAAAAACTGCACGATGTGTATAGCTTTTGTTTGGGGGACAAGATATCGTTCCTGATAAGGTGGACTTGGATACCTTACACTTCATGAGCTTCAGCCTTTTGGTTGTTGATTGGAGAAACTATGGCAGTTCCGTCTAGATCTGAGAACACTTTCTTTACAAGCGGGACCTTGTCATTTTTTGCAACTGCTGCAATTGACGGACCGTTTCCTGACACTGATGCGCCAAGTGCACCACTTTCCATCAAGTCGGTAAGAATTCTTGGGTCAGAGCCCAATATGGACGACGTTGCAAGACCATTAAGTGTCATGGCATTCCAATAGTCTGAATTGTTGGCAAGATTCCATGCTTGGGAAAACACATTGTGCAATATTTTTAATTTCTTTACGTTTCCCCTCTTGCGAGATTTTGGAATGAATATTATCGCAGTCAAGTCTTCTGGAGCCTTTTCCATTTTTATTATCTTGATATTTGTATTGTCAGTTACTGCAAATCCTCCAAAATAACATCCGCATGCATCATCGAACGCGCCCGTAATGCTGACCTTTGATTTGATCGAAGCTATCACTCCGTCTCTTAGGATCTCAATGTCTGTTGCCTTTGGCTTGAATATTTTTGCGCAGGCAAGTGAAATTACAGATGATATGGCACTTGAGCTTTTCAGTCCATATCCTGAAGGTATCTGAGTGTTAACAGTAATCCGAATCTTGTTTTTTTCAATCTCTGATCTTGGAACTGATGTTTCTATGACTGACCTTATCAGGCGCGCGCTAAGGTTAGATTCCTTGTTTTCAAAAATCATTCCCCTGCCTGGAGTTACTTCTACCAACGCATCGACTCCAAGAGATATGCCAAGTGTTGCGCCCTTGCCGGTAGCAATTGCATTTACTATGGAGACTGCACCATGCAGGCTTGCCCTTACTTGGACCATATCTAAAATCTCCCAAGCAATGTCAATTTCATTGCTTCGTATGGGGCAGGCCTGCCTGTCCATATCTCAAAAGACTTCATAGCTTGAGCAAGGAGCATCTCCCAGCCATATATGATGGTCGCACCCTTTTCTTTTGACTGCTCGATTAGCTGAGTCTCGACTGGCATGTATACGATATCGTACACTATCGAGTCTTTTGTAATGTTCTTAGTTGAGATGGGAAGTCCTGTTCCCTTGAGGCCAACCGAAGTTGCATTGACTATAAACTTGAAGCTTGTCGCAATCTCGCCTGCTCTTGCAATATCTACAAATTCTGATTCCACACCAAGTTGTCTTGCAAAACTTACTATCTTTTCTGCATTCTCCTGCGTCCTGTTGGCAATGGTTATCTTTCGCGCCTTTTCTTTTGCAAACCCTGCAACAATGGCCCTTGCAGCTCCGCCTGCGCCAATTACCAGTACATCTGCTCCCTTGCAATCTATGTTTTTTTTTCTTATTGGATCAAGAAACCCTTCTACGTCTGTATTGTATCCCTTTAGGCGGCCATCTGTATTTACAACTGTATTTGTAGCACCGACTATCTTGCACAGTTCATCTGTTTCATCGAGTAGCTTCATCATGTCAACTTTGTGCGGTATTGTAACATTGAAACCTGCAATCCCTATTTTTTTTAAATCTGCAATGCTTGCGTCAAGCTCTCCCTTTGGTACTCTATATGCAATGTAAGTGCAATCAAGTCCAAGAAATGCAAACGAAGCGTTATGGAGAGCAGGAGAAAGAGAATGATCAATTGGGTCTCCTATAATGGCATAAGTCTTTGTCATCGAAAACTAATTCCTATGTATCATGATTTAAGGGTTAGATGGTTTAGGCTCTTCTAATATTCAGATGCCGTAACTGTTTGTACTGGAGTAGAGTTTTTTCAGCTTGGAGCCGCACTTGGGGCAGCTAGTTTGTTGGTGTATTGTGGCGCAGTCTAGGCAGACAAAACTTGCCCCCGTGTTTTTGGACGATCTGTATTGGTATACCACAATGTATGAAATGGCAACAATCCATACAAGTATCAATAACGGAACCAGGCGAAAGATTCCGAGAATCACTGTTACTCCGATGGCAAGAATTGTGACATTTCTTGGAACATTGTTGAAAAACTGGCCTGAATTCATCCGTATTGTATTGTATTCTCTTTTATAATAAGGCTGGCAAGAGGTGATTTTTCATGAGACGCTATGGATCAGTTAATTAATCCAAAAAGTGTTTGATAGTTTAATGGAATCAGATGACTTGGGAGACATTGTTGATGAATGTCGAAGAATACTTGATGACAGCATGAGCATCCTCACTGATGTAGAGTTTGAGGCTGATTCTGCAAAAGAAGACATTGTAAGGCCATCTATGACAAAAAGCGATCTTGTAGATATGGCACACGACGTAGCTGACTTGGTCAAAATAAAAAAGGCCGAAGCTTCATTTGTAAGAAGGCATTTTGACAATTCTAGTGCTTGATTTATTTTTGCAAACTAAATATTGATCTCATTTCATCTAGGCTGAACTGGCCTGGGGCAACTGGTTTGCCAAGTGATACATAGGTAAATGGGCTGCCAAGTCTCGTGCAAAGAATTCTCGACATTCTTCCATAATCGCCCATCGCAAATGCGATAAGGTTCAGTCTGTGAAATGTGCCTTTGTACAAATTAAGGACTCGCAATGTATCGCTAATTGTTTTTGCTGTTGTTACTATCTTGACATTTTTCGAGAATCTTGACATCTTTTTTGCCATTGACTTCAAGTACTGCTCGCTTGGAGTTTTTGTAAAGTCATGCCATGATACTAGGATCCCAACTCCTGTTTTTTTGAGGTATTGGTGCAGTCCATTGTTTTTTCTCAATGTGTTGTATTCAACATCCAAAAGATGTGGCTCGTACTCTGCTATCAATTTCAGTATCGATAGTCTCTCTTTCTCACTCCCTTGGAATTTTCCGCCCTCTGATTTTGGTCTGAGAGTGCATATGCATCTGCCAAGGTAGGGTCTGGCTAGGTTTAGACAAGCGGGAATTTGGGATGGATTTAAAAAATCGAGCCTGAGTTCGGCATAATCTGATCTGCGAAGCGACTTTTTCACATCGGAGATGAGCTTTGCTACGCTAAACACGCCAATTGATACGCAAGTTTTTCTGGCCATTCTTAATTTGGAGGTTATCTGGTTTTTCTAACCTGACTTGGTTTGGTTTGCTGGTATGCAGGCTTGCCATTGCTTCAGTTCTGAACACTC
>DATFDB010000139.1:0-4968 GCA_035252445.1 Nitrosotalea sp.
CACACAACAAGTAACAGAGATGGATCTCTGGAAGCTGTATCGTGAGCAATACCAAAACGAGAAATTCATCAGGCTAATTCGCGACAAGAAAGGATTTTACAAATTCCCAGATCCAAAGTTCGTGGTAGGTTCGAACTTTTGCGATGTAGGATTTGATATTGACGAAGACAACAACAGACTAGTCGTACTATCAGCATCAGACAATTTAATGAAGGGTGCTGCAGGCTCTGCCATCCAAAATCTAAACGTGATGTCAGGATTCAACGAGATGGAAGGCCTTGCCTATTCGCCGTTAACTCCTGTGTGAAAAGATGATCACTATCAAGATAGGAGGAAGCGTCGTAGATGGTCTTCATCCTTCAACCATATCAGACTTGAAAAAAGTAACAGAGCAGGAAAAAGTAATTCTAGTGCATGGCGGTGGAAAAGAAGTAACAAAAATTTCAGAAGCGTTAGGCAAAGAACAAAAATTCATAGTCTCACCTGGCGGCATCAAGAGCAGGTACACTGACAAGGAGACTGCAGAAATTTTCACCATGGTAATGTCAGGCAAGATAAACAAGATGATAGTTGGAATGCTGCAAAAAAACGGGATTAATGCAGTAGGGCTTTCTGGCATCGACGGCAAGATAATTCAGGCAGAACGAAAAAAGAAGTTGATTGTCATGAACGAAAAGGGAAGAAAAATGGTAATCGATGGAGGATATACAGGAAAGATACATGATGTTAACACCAGTCTCATCAAGGTGATTTTAGACCAAGGGTATGTGCCTGTCATATCGCCAATTGCCACAAGCGAAGAGTTTGACTTTCTAAACGTTGACGGCGACAGGGCTGCAGCCTATGTTGCAGGCAAGATGCAGTCAGACAAGATATTATTTCTCACTAACGTAGACGGGCTCTTGATGGATGAAAAACTAGTAACCAAGCTCTCTCTAGAGGAGGCAAAAGCAATACTTCCCAAGATAGGGTTTGGAATGGAAAAGAAGATACTTGCGGCAACAGAAGCAATAGAGATGGGAGTAAAGCAGGCACTTGTGGCAAGCGGCCAGAGGGAAAACCCGATATCAAGAGCAATAGCTAATGAAAACTGCACGGTGATATCAAAATGACAGAAGATCAATTCATGGGAAACATCTACCAGAGGTTTCCTGTAACAATAGAGCGCGGGCTTGGGGCTCATGTTTGGGACATCAACGGAAAAGAGTACATCGACTGCATGGGAGGCTATGGAGTTGCACTTGTCGGCCACTGCAACCCGCGTGTTGTCAAGGCAATAAAGGCGCAAGCTGACAAGATAATCACAGTACACAGTTCCCTTTACAACAAGACCCGAGAAGAGTTTCTTGAAAAACTGATAAAAATTTCTCCGCCAGGCCTGGGCCAGGTGTACCTAAACAACAGCGGCACAGAAGCAGTAGAAGCTGCAATAAAGTTTGCCCGCAAGTTTACTGGAAAAAAGAAACTTGTCGCAATGAACGGCTCTTACCACGGAAAATCATTTGGCTCGCTTTCAGTTACGTTTAATCCAAAATATCGCAAGGCCTTTGAGCCGCTTTTGACCGACGTATCCTTTGCTCCATTTGGAGACATAGAGGCACTAAAATCAACAGTAAATTCCGAAACTGCGCTTGTCATACTTGAGCCAATTCAGGGAGAAAGCGGAATACATGTAGCTCCAGAGGGATTTTTGCAAGAAGCAAGAAAGATTTGCAATGAGAGCGGAGCTGTGCTTGTATTTGATGAGATACAGGCAGGTCTTGGAAGGACCGGCAAGATGTGGGCAAGCCAGCACTGGGATACAGTTCCGGACATGTTGTGCCTTGCAAAGGGAATTGCAGGCGGTGTGCCAATGGGTGCAACCCTTGTCAAGCCTGAGATCTTGGCATGCATAGGAAAAGGCGAACAGTCATCTACGTTTGGTGGCAATCCGTTGTCATGTGCAGCAGGAATTGGTGCAATTGATGCTCTTACAGAGGACAGACTTGTTGAGAATGCAGCCAAGATGGGCAAAGTATTCCGAGAGGGCCTTGATAGACTAAAAGAAAAGCACAAAATAATTCGAGAGATACGCGGCAAGGGACTAATGATTGGAGTCGAGATGAAGTTTGAAGTTAAAGACATCTTGTTTGACGGAATTGCAAACAACTTGTTGCTTCTCTACTCTGGAAAGAACATACTGAGGCTGCTTCCGCCACTTGTGATTTCAGAGTCTGACATAAACAAAACTTTAGAAACTCTAGACATGATACTAACAAAGGAGGAGCAGAGAAGAAATGTCTAGGGACAAGACCGACGAGACAATAATTGAGATGCTAAAGAAAGACTCGAGGCAGTCTTTTGTAGAGATTGGAAAAAAGCTTGGACTGTCAGAGTCTGCCGTTAGAAGAAGAGTGAAAAACCTCACTGATGGCGGTACTATAAAAAAATTCACGCTTGAAACAGGCGACAGCAATTCAACTAGTGCAATAATTCTGATATCAGTTGATTCTTCAACAGACACTTCAAAAGTTTCTGCAAGACTTTCCAAGCTGCACGGCGTTGATACAGTTTACGAGATAACCGGGCAGTATGACATCGCCACTGTGATTCGTGCACCAAACATAACTGAGATTAACGCATGCATAGATGCGCTGCGCAAGATACCGGGCGTTTTTGATACAAATACAGTCATCATATTAAGAACAGTAACGTAAAACGAAGTTCGGCTTCAAATTCCAGTCTTTAGCGATAATCGTCACTAAAGTAATAAAAACAGACGAAATCTGCACAAATATGTTTATATTCGCAAAATTTGCTACTAAATAAGCAATGGATGACGCAAACTATTACGCATACAAGTATAACGAGAGTGGACCCAAGCCAAGGAAGATCCACATACTTGACAGTACACTGAGGGAAGGAGAGCAGCATCCAGGTGTTACATTTTCCAACAAGCAAAGAATCCAGATTGCATGGATGCTTGATTATTTCGGCGTTGACCAAATTGAGATATCTCCAGTAGTATCGCCAGATCACAAAGAGGCAACAAAGACAATTCTCAAACAGGGACTCAAGGCAGACATTGTTGCACATGTGCGTGCACTCAAGGAAGATGTCGATATTGCGCTAGAGTGCGATGCGACATGGATGGCTACATATCTTGGAATTTCTGAAATCCACATGAAAGACAAGTTACGAATCACAAGAGAAGAAGCATTGAGAAGAGCAGTAGAAACAGTAGAGTATGCAAAATCCCACGGGCTCAAGATGCGATTTACAGTAGAGGACGGCAGCAGGGCTGACCCAGAATTTCTCATCAAGGTTTGCAAGGAGATAACAAGTGCGGGAGTTGACAGAATCAGCATTCCAGATACAGTAGGAATAATGAGGCCAATTGGCATGTACAACCTAGTAAAGACAGTTCGAGAAAATGTCAAGACCCCGCTTGATGTGCACTGCCACAATGACATTGGCCTTGCACTGGCAAATGCACTTGCAGGATGTGATGCAGGGGCCGACCAGATACACACTACAATTGACGGAGTGGGTGAGCGAACTGGCATACCGGCATTGGCAGAGACTGCCGTAGCACTAACTTATCTTTACAAGTCTCCAAACAATTTCAGGCTGGACATGTTGATGGACCTCTCGCGACTAATCGAGCAGTATACCGGAATTGTTCCTTATGACTCTAAACCAATTGTCGGCGCAACAGCGTACAAGCACAAGGCAGGAACACACCTGGCTGCAATACTTCGAAACCCAGCAGCCTATGAGCCAATAGAGCCAAAGGTTGTAGGCAACAGAAGAAAGATTGTTTTCGGCGAGCTTGCAGGCAAGAACGGCGCTGCATATCTCATGTCACTTTTGGGCTTGGAACAAGACGAGGAGCATGCAAAGAAGGTAGCAGCTGGACTCAAAAACCTAAGAATGGGCGACCTGCTTGAGATACCGCTTGATGACAGGCTTGAAAGAAAGATAATTAATGACACCCAAGTGAAGGTAAAGACAGGTAAATAACATGAAATGTTTAGAATGTGACGCGAACATAAATCCCCCAAAGGATTCCATGGAAGGCGAGATTATAACCTGCCCCGACTGCGGTGCAAGTTTTGAGCTAGTAAAAGGTTCATCAGGCTTTGAGTTAAAACCAGCACAAACTGTTGGTGAGGACTGGGGCCAGTGAGCTCGGGCCTATCGATACTCTACGATACCATCAGGTGGGAAGAAAAAGCTCTGTTTGATGCCGCAAAGAAAAAAGGCATCGAGGCAAAGATGGTTGATTGTAAGAGTTTATCCATCAATTTAGACAAAAGCGAGGAAGACTATGGCACTGCAATACAGCGTTGTGTAAGCTATTACCGTAGTCTGCACTCTACTGCAGCACTTGAAGGAAAAGGGGTCAATGTAATCAATGGCTTGAACACAAGCATACTTGCTGGAAACAAGTTGTTTACTCACATGCTTCTTGTAAAGAGCGGAATTCCAACACCGTTTAGCGCAGTGGCGTTTTCCGAAGAGGCTACACTTGAATACCTAGATAAAAACGGCTACCCAATGGTGCTAAAGCCAACAGTAGGAAGTTGGGGAAGAATGATTGCATTGCTAAAAGATCGCGACTCTGCAGAGGGAATAATCGAGATGCGCGAAAAAATGTATCCAATTTACCAAGTGTACTATCTTGAAGAGTTTGTAAACAGGCCTCCACGAGATATCAGGGCAATCATGATAGGAGATGCAGTAGTTGCTGCAATATACCGCTATTCTGGTGACGGCCAGTGGAAGACAAACATGGCTCTTGGCGGCAAGGCCGAGCCACTAAAAGTAACAAAAGAGATGGAAGATATTTGCATCAAAGCAAAAAATGCAGTGCAAGGCCAGATAGTTGGCATAGATCTAATGGAAAGCAAGGAAAAAGGGCTTGTAGTTCATGAGGTTAACAACACAACGGAATACAAAAATACCGTCAGAGTTACTGGCGTAGAT
>DATFDB010000140.1:0-21574 GCA_035252445.1 Nitrosotalea sp.
GGTAAGAATCTACAACTTACACATAGACTACATCATTCCTATTGAAAAGAATGTGTTCGTTCATTCTGAAACCTCACCGTTTTTTGGTGCAAGCAATTGCAAGAATTACTCTAAAGACGGACCGTGTGCTTTTAGAATTTCAAGTGCCTTTTCTATGATGTAATTGTGGTTTGCATCAGGCTCTACACTTATCAATACAAGATTTGTTTCCATAAAATGGAGAGTTACAAGACTCACCTTAGGATATTTTGTCATGGCATAGATAGGTTCGCCTACTTTTTCTGCCATGTATCTGCGCAGCGAAGCACGTACAACTTCGGTCTTGACAGATATCGAGTTTTCATCATCGGTAAAATATTGCGCGATATTTTTTTGCACCCTATAAGAAAAAATTTCATTTAGGTATACTCCGACATACCGCACCTTCTTATCGATTGAAAGTATCAGGTCACAGAAATCTTCGGATTTCATGTTATAGAATAATCATATTATGGCACCCAGAATATAATAATATGATCTATTTTTGCCCAGATAAAGAAAAGTTGTAAAAACTCGATCTTCAACATAAAAAATCAGCACAATGCAATTATACTGGTACTTTTATCCCATTCTGAGGTTCCGTTAGACTATACAGTAAAATGTTTTGGAGAGTGACCGAGTACCCTAACGGATACCCTCTTGCCATGGCCCTTGCCCCAAAACATTTCTAGATTAAAGCAGGATATTTTTAACTCTCATTATCACAAAATTAGAATCTTATGATATATTTGCAAAAAATATCTGAGATCTAAAATCAAATAACATCGCAAAAATATTAATTGCATCTCAATTAAACCCATAAAAAATCAATGCAAAAGACTGGATTGTAAAATTTAGCGCAATAATTTTTCAGCATTTACAATGTTATAGGATGCACAGCATACAGATTATAAGACCATAAAAATGAGACTTTTCCATGCGTTTACTTGAGTATCAAGCCAAGGAATTGTTTTCAGGTTATACGATTCCCACTCCGCAAGGACTTACATCAAAAGATATTGAGCAAGGCAGAAAGGATGCCGCAAAGCTTGGCTTTCCATTTGTTATCAAGGCACAGATGGCAGTGGGTGGCAGAGGAAAAGCAGGTGCCATCCAAAAGTGTCACAATTCTGACGAGTTTGATCTAAAGTATCCCGAGATTATGCAAAAAGTGGTCAAGGGAGAAAAGACCAAAGCCATACTGCTTGAAAAAATGGCAGACATCAAAAAAGAACTTTACCTTTCATTGTTTTTGAATCGAAGCAAGCGATGTTACACAATAATAGCTTCTGCAGAAGGAGGAGTAGAGATAGAGTCAGTCAAGAACCAGATAATACGCGAGGTTGGATTGGGAAATGTCGATTCAAAGACTGCAGAAGAAGTAGGAAAAGAGATGGGTCTAAAAGACAAGGCGTTGACCCAGTTTGTCGATATACTACAAAAATTATCAAAGATTACAGTAGAAAAAGAGGCAGAGCTTGCAGAGATTAACCCACTTGCAATACTCAAGGATGACTCACTTGTTGCCCTTGATGGTAAGATGATAATTGATGATAATGCGATGTTCAGGCATGACGAGCTACGCAAGTTCCAGGAAGTGTCCGAGCTTGAAGAGAGGGCTGAAAAAAGTGGCTTTTCACTTGTAGAGCTTGATGGAAACATTGCAGTGGTTGGCAACGGAGCAGGTCTTGTCATGTCTACACTAGACATGTTGTCTGATAATGGCGGCAAGCCAGCATGTTTTCTTGATGTTGGAGGAGGCGCTACAACAGATACCGTATACGAAGCACTTACGCTGATAAGTAGGATGAAAAAGGTCAAGGGCATACTTGTAAATCTTTACGGAGGAATTGTCAAGACAACAACGGTTGCAACTGCATTTATCAAAGCATATGACAACAAGCTGATAGACGTTCCAGTTTTTGCAAGAATGTCAGGGGCCGAGGCAGATAAATCAAAAGAGATGTTGAAAGGATCAAGAACAAAGATGTTTGATACAATTGAAGAAGCAATAAATGCAGCAGTAATTGAGGTGAATAAAAATGGCTGATCTTTTTGATTTGCTAATAGGAAAGGAAGGAGACAAGGACTACAAGAAAAAGCCGGTCATAGTTCAAGGAATTACAGGAAAGTTTGGCTCATTTCACACACAGCAAATGCTAGCATATGGCACAAACATTGTGGCAGGAGTAACACCTGGAAAGGGCGGACAAAAAGTTGAAGGCGTTCCAATTTATGAAAACATGAAAGGTGCAGTAGGTGCAACGGGTGCAAAAATTTCAATAATATTTGTGCCGGCAAAATATTTCCTAAGTGCTGCAGTAGAAGCACTTGAAGCAGGAATCAAGCTGTTGATTGCAATACCAGAGCATGTCCCTGTAAAAGACGCACTGACTATAGTAGACCTGGCAAAAAAGAATGATGCCATAGTTGTCGGTCCAAATACTCCAGGTGTGATAATACCTGGAATAATCAAGATTGGAATCATGCCAGCATCACCATTCAAGCCAGGAAATATTGCAGTAATATCAAGAAGCGGGACTCTAATGTACGAAGTCTCACATAATCTCACACTTGCAAATTTTGGCCAGAGCATTTGCTTTGGAATAGGCGGAGACCCCATTAACGGAGCCCCGCTCATTCAGGCATTTGATACCATACGAGACGGCGCAAATATTGACGGCGTAGTTGTAGTAGGAGAGATTGGTGGAGATGCAGAAGAGATGCTTGCACAACACATCATAGATACCAAGTTTGACAAGCCTGTTGTAGCATATATCGCAGGAAGAGCAGCCCCAAAAGAGAAGAGGATGGGCCATGCAGGTGCCATCATATACGGAACTTATGGATCTGCTGAATCAAAGGTATCAATGTACGCCAAGGCAAACGTACCTGTAGCCAAGAGGCCTGCCGAAGTGCCGATGCTACTTGCGGGTAAGCTTGGAAAAGGTAGAAACAAATAGCAGGTAAATAGGAGAAAAAGAAATGCCAATTACAGATCCACTAAAAAAACAGATTGCCCAGAAGGCAAGATTGTACTTTAAAGTCTGTTTCTCGTGCGGTGCCAAGAATTCCATGGCTGCCACAAGATGTCGCAAATGTCACAACTCTTACCTTAGACTAAAGAACAGAACACTTGGCATCAAAAAGTAATCAGTGCCCTCCCCCACATCCACATTCATCGCCATCTGATACCATTCTGAATTTGTTGCTTGCCTCAAATTTTGATTTCTGATAGTGTGCAATGTTCATTATCCTGTCAAGCACGGACTGCTCAACGATACCTGTTTGGTTTACAAACCAACTTTCAAGATCTGCCACGCTGTACGTGTCACCGCTCTCAAGTATTTTTTTAAATGTTGATTTGACAAGATCCTCCCCTTGAGAGTCAAGGTGTTTGGCACCTGCTACCAAGTTTTGAACAGGATGCAAGAGCAACAGAGATTCGTTTCTCATCTCTTTCGTTTTTCGTTTACATCATATAATAATTTTGAGAACTGCAGGCAAGGAACTCTGATATAGAGGTGATAACAAAATCATCTGAAAAGATATTGTTCATAATCAACTTGAAAAATTATGAAGAGATTTCAGATTCAAACTCGTCTCGTCTTGCAGAAGCAGCCTACAGGGTTGCCAAAAAACATGGAACAAAAATTGTCGTATGCCCTCCAAATCACCTGATATCCGAAGTTGCAAAGCTTCCGGTTACTGTATTTTCACAACATGTCGACAATGCAAAGGTTGGAAGCACTACAGGGTTTATCGTTCCAGAACTTTTAAAAAAATCCAAAGTGCAGGGCTCGCTAATCAACCACAGCGAGCACCGGATACCGCCAGATGAGATTGAAAATCTAGTCTTGAGATTGAAAAACTTGGGGATGATATCAGTAGTATGCGTAAAGGACGTAGACGAGGCTGCAAAATATGCAAAACTTGGACCTGACTATATTGCAATAGAGCCTCCTGAACTAATAGGAAGTGGCAAGGCAGTTTCAAAGGAAAGGCCTGAGGTCATAACAGACTCGGTTGCAGCTGTGAAAAACGCAAAAAATTCCACACGACTGCTCTGCGGTGCAGGAATTGTTTCTGGGGATGACGTTGCAAAAGCACTTGAGCTTGGCGCAGACGGCATCCTTGTAGCAAGCGGCATAGTAAAGGCAAAAGACTGGGAAAAAATCATCGAAGAGTTTGCGCTTGCGTTCACAAAGACTTGAAAAATTTGATATGCTACTATAACAGAACCTTTGTGTGAAGTCTGTCTATTTTTTTAACGAGGGAGACGGTAAAAACAAAAAATTGTTTGGCGGCAAGGGAGCAGGCCTCATGGAGATGACAAGGCTTGGACTTTCAGTGCCTCCAGGATTTACTATAACAACCGAAGTTTGCATGAAATACTATGACAATAACAAAAAGATGCCAAGGAACCTAATGTCTGAAGTAAAAAGAAATGTGCAAAAAATTGAAAGAAGAGCAGGAAAGAAACTAGGCTCTGAGAAAAACCCTCTCTTGGTTTCTGTCAGGTCAGGCGCGGCAACATCTATGCCTGGCATGATGGATACAATTCTCAATCTAGGGTTAAACGACAAAACTGTATTTGGCCTTGCAAGCTCAAGCAACAACCCAAGGTTTGCATGGGATTCGTATCGAAGGTTTGTCCAGCTGTTTGGAAAAGTAGTTTTTTGCATTGATGATAAAAAGTTTGACGCAATACTGCATGACGCAAAAGCAAGACAAGGAGTGCATGAAGACTATGAGCTAAGCGAGGAATCTCTAAAGGAGATAGTATCAAAGTACAAGTCAGTCTGCCAGGAACACACAGGAAAACAATTCCCAGAGGATCCTTTCAGACAACTTGAGCTTGCAATAGAGGCAGTTTTCAAAAGCTGGATGGGTGAGCGGGCAGTGGTGTACAGGGAAAAGTACAAAATTTCAAAAGATATAGCAAATGGAACAGCAGTCAATGTTGTAACCATGGTGTTTGGCAACATGGGAAATGATAGTGCAACAGGCGTAGTCTTTACACGAGACCCCTCCGACGGCTCAAAAAAGATCTTTGGTGAATACCTTGTCAATGCCCAAGGTGAGGACGTGGTTGCAGGAATCAGGACTCCTCAGCAGATAGACAACATGGCAAAAGAGATGCCGTCAACATACAAACAACTTCTTAGGACATGCGACAAGCTTGAAAGACACTTCAAGGAGCCACAAGACATCGAGTTTACAGTTGAGAGAGGCAAGTTCTACTTGCTGCAGACACGCTCTGCCAAGATGAATGCAGTTTCAATGATAAAGACATCAGTTTCCATGGTAAAAGAAAAACTGATAACAAAAGAGAGGGCAATCCAGCGCCTACACCCAGAAGATCTTGACCAGATTCTTCACAGGACAATTGATACCGAGGCAACAAAAAAACTCAGCCCAATAACTAGAGGCATACCTGCCTCGCCTGGCGCAGCATCTGGAGTTGTCATTTTTGACGTCAAGCAAGCAGCAAGCATGGGAGATGGCGGAACTCGTGTCATACTTGTCAGGGAAGAAACAAAACCAGAAGATGTTCCTGCATTTTTCTCATCGTCTGGAATACTTACAAGCAGGGGCGGAAAGACATCTCATGCAGCCGTAGTTGCAAGAGGAATGGGAAAGCCATGCATCGTAGGATGCTCTGACATGAAAATTGATTATAACTTGAAGCAATTTTTCGTAGACGGAAAAACAGTAAACGAGGGTGAGATGATAACAATTGACGGGAGCACCGGCAGTGTTTACACGGGAGAAATACCAACTGTCGAGCCAAAACTGACAGATGACTTTAGAACAATACTGCAATGGTCTGAAAAATTCAAAAAGCTTGGAATACGCGCAAATGCAGACACCCCACAGGCTGCAAGGCTTGCACACTCTTACGGAGCCAAAGGCATCGGGTTGTGCAGGACGGAAAGAATGTTCAATGCGCAAGACAGGCTTGAAGTCTTTGTCGAGATGATAATGGCAAAATCAATTGAAGAAAGAAAAGCAGTCTTGGAAAAACTTCGCGTACTGCAAAAGCAAGATTTCAAGGAAATTCTCAGCATAATGCGAGGACATCATGTAACAATCAGATTACTGGATCCTCCTCTGCATGAATTTCTCCCAAACATAGAGGTGTTAATCAACAAGATTCATTTGCTAGAAAAGCAGGGAAGCACAGACGAGATTGCCACCACCCAGAGATTCTTGGATAGGGCAAAAGAGCTTGCCGAGGTAAACCCAATGATGGGCCATCGCGGCGTAAGAGTTGGAATTACATACCCTGAGATTTATGAGATGCAGATAAGGGCAATATGCGAGGCAGCAGCAGAGCTTGCAAAAGACAAAATCAACGTCCTGCCACAGATAATGATACCCCAGGTAGGAAACGTTACAGAATTAACCTACATCAAAAAAATTTATGATTCCATCAAGTCAGATGTCGAGTCAAAGATGAATGTCAAGCTAAAGATGAACTTTGGGACCATGATGGAAGTTGTAAGGGCATGTCTTACTGCAGACGAGATGGCACATGTGGCAGAGTTTTTCAGTTTTGGAACAAATGACCTAACACAAGCTGTGTTCAGCTTTAGCAGGGAAGACGCCGAAGGCAAGTTTCTCTCCCAGTATTTTGAAAAAGAAGTAATGACAGAAAATCCGTTCCAGTCACTTGATGTAAATGGAGTTGGAAGCCTCATAGAAATTGCGATATCAAAAGGAAGGAAGGTAAAACGCAACTTGGAGATTGGAGTCTGCGGTGAGCATGGCGGAGACCCGCGTTCAATCAAGTTTTGCAGTGGCGCTGGCTTGACATATGTCAGCGCATCGGCACACAGGGTCCCAATTGCAATCCTTGCTGCCGCACAGGCATCACTTGATGGCACGTCCAAATCCTCAAAGAAGAGTAGCAGAGACAGATAACCAAAATGCGTTTTAGGGTTTCAGACCCATGAGAATTCAAATCTTGTAGGATTAGAACCATGTACGATTAAAAATAAAAAAATGGAAAGTGTAGTCTCACTTCATGTGAGCATACACAGTTTCTACACTGAAGAATGGGCAGTTTACAATAAAACCTGCAGCCATTGTAGTTGTTTGATCACTCTTGCTGTCAAGGTCATGCGTGTTTTCAAGGACTGTTGCCATTGAGGAGTCCTTCCAAGTTACCACTTGGATTCTCCACATCGGGGAATAGTACTGGTCGCCTTCCTTTACACTTCCAACCCCTGACTGAAAGCCGAGAGGTCCTGACCCCTTGATACCATTTGAGAACTGGTATAGGTCTGCAGCCGAGCTGGTTGGGAAAGTTGCACCAGTCTTGTTTGCAAAGACTATGCCAAGTGCATCAGCTGGGCCCTTTTGCGATGCATCAGTTGCGATATAATATATGGTCGAGCCATCTGGTGCAAAACCCCTGTGGGCAACAAAAGTCGCCTTCATGTTTTGCGTATCTATGTTTAGCACCTGTGCATTGCCATAGGCACCTGATTCAGTTATGCCATCCCTTATCTTCATGCTTCCTGCTGGAATTGTTCCATCCTTGTTTCCGCCCCATTGTACTATTGGGCAGTTTACAACTATTGGTGTCGATGTGATGGTTACCTGACCCTTTGACGCTGCTGCTAAAACATCAGCTTCAGAACCAAGTATAGTTGCAATTGATGGATCTTTCCATTCTACAACATTGACTCTCCATAATGGACTGTACTTTGCCTCGCCTGGTATTGAGTCCACTACCTGTGGCTGAAAGCCCATGATTCCCGGGCCCTTGACACCGTTTTTGAACAGGTAGATGTTGGCAGAGGCTGCAGAAGGAGTCTTTGCCAGTGCAGGTGCAAAAGTCACAGGAAAGTGGGTGAAGTTTGTTAGCGCAGATGCTGCACCAGAGTCAGAGGCCTCAGTTGTGATGTAAAATACATCCTTTCCTTCGTATAGTCCTCTAACTAGTGGTATCACAATAGGCAGATTTGCATTAGATAGTTTTAGAACAGAACCGAGGTCCTGTGTAGTCATGGATGGTCCTTGAGAGGTCATACTAGATCCTTGCATGCTCGGAGAGGAAGTGCCAGTTGTAGTCATTACATGCTGGGTAGTATTCCCTCCGCCCGTATGTCCAAGTTGGGCTGAGGCAAGCGAGGTCTGCAATTTATTCCATTCACCTGGAGCACATATGTGATCACCGCACACTTTGGTATCACCTGTCAATGCGGTTAGGTGGTTGTCGTTGAGGTAGGAATAGTCTCTTGTTATCAATCCGTTTGCAGGATGAATTGTTGTAAATGTGCTTGCTAAAGAAACTGTGAGCAAGGGCACAATTAGTAACAATCCGAGATATTGTTTTTTTGTCATTGCAAGCATTAGTATTGATTTGATAGATAAGACTACTTCCAAATCTTTTCCAAATTTACTGGAGTGTTATCTTTAGTAATATCAAGATGCCAGCAAGTTCTGCAACTCCGACTGCCAAAAGATACGGCAACAGAGCGATGGCATAAAGTTCTGTCATGGAAAAGTATGCATACACACCTATTGCATTATGCAAGAACAGCAAACCGGAAAAAAGTATCATTCCAAGTGGAAGTTGAGCTTTTGTTTTAGAGTATATCTTTCCAAATACTCCGATTAGAATGCCAAGAGCTACCATGTTTGCAGCCGACACAAGAGTACCCCCCGTCATTAGCGGTTCCATTTATGCAAACTCCACAAGTGCAATTTCATTAAATCCTTTCATCATGATTCTAACTTTTGGCGAATTTCTTGACTATCTCATTGAACGCCTCAATATTGACCTCAAGAAATGTGGAAAGGAAAAACATTGCACCGTATTTTGGGCCAACACGAGAGATCATGTTATTTTTTTCTAAAATGGCTATATGATGCTCAATGGAATTATAATCAAGACCAAGCTCCTTTGCAATCTGATGCGCATTAAGCGACCTTTCTGTTAAGAGTAACATTATTCGAAGTCTATTGATACCTCCTCTTGTACCCTCAAAGAGATATGAAAGAAGGCTCTTTGTCTGCTTGTCAACCTTGCGACTTTGAAAACCTGCCTTGGCCTCAACATTTTGCATCGTAGAGAGGTATCCTGACGCCATCCCTTCTAGAGTTCTTGTAAAAGCACCAGGCAATATCTGCGGAGAGACAGTCCTATTTTTCATTCACTTTCACATTCTAGAATCAAGTATTTAGCGTCATTTCCAGATCATGTCCAAATCTTCTAGAGCAAGACAAGCCCCTCTGTGCACTAGATGTTACTTTACAACTATACGTAGACAAAAATTCGCTATTTTAACTCGCGAAAGCTGAAATATCTAATGCAAGCATCACATTCTACCACATGTTACCTCGACTTGAATCAATAAAACAGGCAAGGCTGAAGATTGGACTGACGCAGCAAAAGCTTGCATCCCTTACAGGGGTCAGCACATCAATGATAAATCAAATCGAGTCTGGGAGATGCCAGCCAAGCTATGCCACTGCAAGAAAGATATTCGAGGTGTTGTGGTCACTTGAAAGCCAGTCGTCCATGAAGGCAGGAGATATCTGCAGCAAAGAGATTGTAAAACTTAGGACAAGCGATACGTTGCATGACGCAATAAAAAAGATGCAAGACATGTCTATCAGCCAGGTCCCGGTCTTTGAGGGAAACGAGGTGGTAGGTCTTGTCACAGAAGACGGAATTGTAAAACATCTCATTGACAACGACGAGACGCAGCGAAAAAAGATAAGGCTCTCAGAGATAATGGACTCGCGACCACCTATCGTAGACTATGAGACGCCAGTCAAGACGCTTGTCTCCCTTATACGATATTCCAAGTGTGTGCTTGTATCAAAGCAGAGCAAGATTGTCGGAATAATTACGGCGTCAGACACGCTAAAGCTTGTAGAATAACTTGGTTCTTCAGATCCTAATGTTTAGTCAACGCAGTCCAGTGGTCTAAATATTTGAAATCATGTTAACAACCTAAAAGACTTTTTAAAGATGCTTTTTGGGGTTTAAAATAATACTAGCAAAAGATCTGGATGTGTTCCCTTATTTCCAAGAAAAATTCCTAAAGCCAATGTTAGTCAGACCAATAATGTTGTCGTCATATGGGTAGGCAGGACAGTGGTACGTTCCATACATCCAGTCAATATCAGATCGAGTTATTTTAGAAATATTGTTATATCCTACAGCAAGAGGCAATGGTTCACAGTAAACACCTCCTAGTCTATACAATCCTGAATAATTTCCAGTTGTAATATTGTAAACTATAGTAAAATTTCCTCCTTGTGAAGGAATCTTTTGAGATTCTGAAACTGTAATCTGCGGTGCATTGTATACACCAGTATCATTTATTTCATAGACATTGAGATTGTACTTGTAACCATAATAATTTACACAGATTTTTCCAACTGAATTCTTTTGTATGTATAATAGAGGAAAGAAACTTGTGGATTGCGTATAGGAAGTATCACATGGCATGAAGGAAGCAGGTAATGTAGTATTCCCAGATGTTGTAGATACAATCTCCTTAGCCCATCCTCTCTCAATCAACTTTTGGGCAGTATGCAAAGTTACGCATGCAGTAGAATTATTACTCTGCCTAATCACAAGTTCATAACCTGGCCTACACTGAGAGATTTTATCATTTCCTATTGTGTAGCTTGTATATGATGATGTGTTGGGCCACACGGTTATGTCAGTAAGTAATGGAGGAGAAAGTGAATTAGGATTATCGATGCTTTGCCAGACAAAAATCTGTAAGGTGTAATTTCCTGCCTTTGAAGGAGTCCATGAAACACTTGGGCTAAATGTTTGAGAAGGAAAAAGCAATCCTGATACCGATGTTACGGATGCTACATTCTGGTGCTCATCTGATATTTGGACAATGTAAGCAAAGGTTTGGTTTCTGATAGTGACATTGACAAGCTTTGACCCAATCTGAATCTGCTTATTGACTAGAATGGTTTTTTGTTGATTGCCTTCATTGTCAGTTATGTTGATTCCCGAGACTGGAACTCTCTCAAGTGGAGGGCAAGTCAGTCCAATAAAGGCAGTTGTTGTGACACCTTGATTTGGTGTGCCAGCAGGCCAAGGAGTTGTGCCTGTATATTTTGCAGTTATAGTATCGCCATCGCTTACATGGATGAGATTTTGTGTCGACTGGCCTTCAGTTATTATGACAGTTCCTTTGAATATTCCAGAATTGACTTCTGTCTCATAGGCTGTAATTTGGATTCCTTTCCTGTCTGAATCAGACCATACGTATACTGTCACCCTGTCTATTGATGTGCTGTATTTATTTGCGGTCTGGTCTGTTATGGTTATTGTTGCGGCTTTTTGCTCTTGTCCAAAGGTCTTGCCAGTCTCGTAAGAATAGCAGCTCATTTCCTTTGTGGCATAGCTAGCTTGATCAAACCATATGGTGGGTGTAGTTTCATTTTGGGCATATGCATGATTTGAATGTAAAATGATTGCTAACAAAATTGTAATTATTGCAAGATGTAGAATTTTCATTTTTCAATTAACACCTACTATTTCCTACAGGGATATCGCTTGGAAATATCTGCAATGTATCTAGATCAACATCTGATGCAGTGTACCAACCACAATGACCATAACCATTCATTATGTGAGGTATCATGAATTGTACATCTGCAAACCAGTGGTCCGCACGAGCTTGAATAAGAAAATGATCCAACACAACATCTGGATATCTTGTCTTTAATCCTGTCACTTCCAACACTTTGTCTATTACTTGCTGTTTTTGTTCATCTGAAAGAAGATTTGCAGGAATTTGCGGAACGTATGCAAAACCAAGTGCACAACCGCCGCATCCAGTATACTTGTATTCTGGATCTGGTAAATTAAATATGTTTGACGTAGAATTTGAAACATGACGACAGATCAGAAATACGTCGTTCCCGCTACTATAGTATTCCTGATTTGCGCAGAAGTATGATGGGATTTTCTTGTCTGATGGAATTTCAAATGTCGCATTCCCAATAGAATGTTTTCCATCGTCAGAAAAGTCATCATTTTCTGGCGATATAACAGTAAAACTGTCCAGTATAGTTCTTCCACCATATGATATCTCAAGAGTATAGATTCCAGTTTGGTTCAAAGTCATAGTAAATGAACTGGTCTTGCTTGGGAAATAAAGTTGGAAATCCTGGGGCTGAGTTTGTACCGGGCATGACATTGTTGCAGATTTTACATCAAGTATGGGTTTGTCAGGCGCCAAGTCATTGTAGATCCTCATTTCAGGAGTCATGCAAGGAACCATGCCATGGCCTTTGATGACTAGAGTAAAGTTTGCTGCATCACCCACATGGTATGTGTTTTGCAATCCCACTGCATCAAATGAAGTGTATGACTCAGAGGCGCTGTTTGGAATGTTTAACGGATATAGGCTTATGTGCGAGAATATGAGAAAAATTCCACCGCCAATTCCTGCCCCGGTTATTATTGTAAGGTAGAGAGTTTTCATTTTAAATCATACACCAATCTTGAAGACATGGTTAAGGAAATTGCACCGCTTTGTAGGTCATGCCTGATATGATATTTACAGAATCAACATTTTCAATAGTGTTAAAACATGGAATGTTAAAATCCGCATGAAATTTCGTTGCATCTATCTGAGACTGGTCATATCCTACTGCTAGCGGATATGAAAGGCATCCATCAAACGGAACTGATGTATCATAAAACCCTCCAGAGTCAGGCTTGGCATATATTTTGTATATCACACTGAGCTTTGAACCGTTGTGTATGTTAGTAACATTAAACAATGGAGGATTTGCCAAAATCTCAAACTTGTTTGATGAGTCAGGACTTGAGTGCGATTCCATGTGAATAAAACAGCAGGTTTCCAAAATCCCGTGAGGGTAAACATCTTTGTTTGGATATGTCTGCCAATCCGAGTTGAATTTGTATGTTACACAGACTGTTGCAGTAGAATTTGGCGACATTATAAGAACTGGAAAAATGTTTTGCCCAATCTCACCAGATGATACTTGGGTTCCTTCACACAAGGACAAATTATTCGTAGTGTACTGTATGAACTCTTTTGCCCAGCTACGATAAATCAGAATATATGCATCGTCAGGTTTTACACATGCAGGAGTACCGTCTTCTGATTTTATGACTAGTTGCAAGCCTTCTTTGCAAACAACGTTTTTTGCTTGTATCCCAGATTCGGATTGCTTTAGTGGGGACGGTACGGTTTCAGATATCACCCTAGTTCCCGTGTTATTATCTAATATTGTAAACAAAAATGATTTCGAGATAGTTTGACTGAAGCCAGGTTGAGCAGGATCAGTTTGGTTAATCACATGGTATGAAAAAGTCATCGTGGCGCTTGCAGTTCCAGACTCTGTTGCGACATAAGTAACAGTATAATCAGGACTAGTTTCAGTGATGTTTTTTCCAGGGTCTAATAATTGAGACCAACCTACCCCAGCACAGAAAATGTCTTTTGCCTTGATTTTAGCATGATTGTCAAAATTTACGGTGAAGAACGACGCCTGTGCGTCTGCAACTGAGCATTTACCTCCATCCAACCATATCGGAACAGTGGAATTGTTGGCAAGTGTTATTGTGATGGTAAATGTATCGCCAACTTTAACCGTAGATGGTTGTACTTTGATACTTTGTATGTACACACCATTTGCATTGTCTGCACGAGCTTGACCAACTCCAATGGTCAGAAAAACAATCATGGCAATAGCAATAAGTGAAAAGTATAAAACTTTCATTTCTTACCTCAACAATACCTTGAATTCCCAAGGTACTCCATGGATGACAAATTTCTCATCTAGGTGAACAGGCGACAACACATATGACATGTTATTTGCCCGCTCTACGGTAAGATGTGTAGTTTGTATTCTAAAATATTCAAGCAAGATAGACTATACTGTACACATACAGTTTAAAAAATTGGCGTATATTTTCTCCAAAGATTCTTTCAAAACTTGGAATAATGTTCTATAACAAATTAATCAAATACAGTACATGGCCAAAATCTAATGCTTAAAATTCTAAAGGAGCCAAAACTAGTTTGGAATGGACCGTTTTGCTCTTTCGCTAATAGTTATCATAGGCAGCATTACAGGGTTTGTACTTTATCAGATAGATTCATCAAAAGAACAAGCAACAAGCGCATCCTGCCTGCCTAAAGAGATCTCAGATGTAAAGACAGAATTTCCTATTAGAACACCGTCAACACTTCCGGACGGATACTCGCTGCAAGGAATAGAATTAGACAACCCTACACCAACAAGCATCACATTGTATTATGCAGACCATTTCCTGTGCATACATCAGTATTCTGGCTTTGAGTCAAGCCAGTTACATATCGTGGTGCAAAAAGAGATCAGCATGGAAGGCCATGCAATTCACTTGCCAAATGATACAAAAATAATCAGATACAATGAGACACAACTTGTCCCTATGACTAGCCTAGAATTCCAACAAGAATGGCTAGAATCCTACAAGCAAGCAAATGGCATTCAAAAATGGAATGCGGTAGACATTAATTCATACAAGGGAGTAGATGAGGCAGAGCCCGACGGAACATCACACATAATGTTCCTAAATGATAAAGACCAGACGCTATACGGAATTGGAGGAACCTTGCCTCTCAACCAATTACTTGATGTGGCAAGAAGCATATCGTGATCATTTTAGCAAATACATGGTTTTCATTTTCTAAACTTTATCCTGCAAAAAATATTCAAGGGTGAATTACTGCGATTGATGGTACATACGAATCATCATACGACAATACAATTACTTCACCTCGCATCCAAGGATGAGGTACGCTATGATACCAGTATATTCCAGGCCTATCAAAGACATATGTCCATGAATGTTTGTATATTATCTGCCCTGAATCAAACTTGTTCCAGTCACTTGTAACGCTAGAGGAAGCATAATCGTTGTTTTGCCATTGTACAGTGCTATTTATTCCAAGAATAACAACGGTCTTGTTTGGTTCATAATTGTTTTCGACAGAATCTGAGCTTGATGCTCCATGCGGTATTACAACTTGGGCAACATCTGCCGAATTTTGTAGGTAACATGAATAAAATCCTGCAGTATATTCTGTGTTGCATTTGTAACCTGCTTTTTCTACCAGATCTATACAGTTTTGGTCACAAACTACATTTGGTGGTAAACCATTTGGAGTGACCCACCCACGCGCCAGAAGAACGTGTAAAGTATTGGTTTTTATGCATGCGGCAGTATTTGTGTCAGCTTTTACAACAAGATCTAGTCCGTCAGCGCAGTCAATCTCATCTACTGCAATACCAGACCTTTGTTGCAAAAGTGGCGGCATGATTCTATACGGAATCAAACTAGGATTCACGCTTGATGCAAGCATTGTTCCAATTATCTTTATTTCCGCATTTTCTCTTACAAGTATGTTATATCCTTGTTTTATCGGCGGAAGTGTTATTTTCAATGTTCTTGTGTTGTTATTAGAACCTGTTTCCTCAAATATGGTCTTTGTATAATTTGTCAATACCAGAAATGGCGTGTCATTGTTCGAATCGCCTTTAGAGTCTAGCAAGCTTCGCGGCAATTTTAGTGTCATAAAGCGAACATTACTGACATTAATAGTAAGAGATCTTTCGTGTGGGTTTACAGACATGGAAGTTATATTTCCGTAATCAACTGCGTATGGAATAGAAAATGTTTTGTTGGCTATTGTAAGATAATAAGGAGTTGATTCGTACATCATTCCAATTCCTATCTCTTCTGTCGATATTGGATGAATCTTTACATTGTACCAGCCTGAAATCCCAATGGGCCCTGCAATTTTAAATGAATACGAGTATGTACCATTTTGGCTTACATGAATTTGGTCTGATTTATACAGCAAGTTGTTCGGGTTGTAAATTGCAATCTGCATCGTATGATTATCTTGTTCCAATAACACTTGATCCACATGACCAAGTATTGTAATTGTATCATTTGATGAATATCCGTGTTCATCTAAATATATTGTCATGTGCAAATCTGGCGGAGGTCCAGTTGGCGCATATTGCGCAAATGATATACCTGTAACAGATAATATCATTACAGCAATTATTGAAATCATCTCTGAAAGATAGAAAGGTCTCATTTGTATTCCGTATCCATATTGTCAACTAGAATTATTTCATAATTGAAAAGCGACCCAGGACATTTCCATTCAAACATTGACGGATGCAAGTTGACATTTGTTATTTGGGATGAGTTGAGGCCTACAGATATTGGGATAAACTGACAATTACCAAGAGTCAACCAATACATGCCACGTGCATCCTCTTTTGCAGTAATCGTATAGAGTACGGTTGTGTTTGTGTTTCCATATATTGTATCAGGATTAACAGAAACGGTAAGGTATGGAGAATATGCTGGGTACGCCGAATCAGAGTATAACCGTGGTACAATACTTTCTTGGACACCTTCACTTGAACGGTATTCTACTAACATGTGTCCTGTCGAATTAGGTTTTATAAAATAAACTGTAGTTTTCTTTGTCGGTTCCAATGCCCATCCTCGCTCTACTAGGGATACAAGTGTGTCAAGCCTCACGCATGCAGGAGAACGATCCTCTGCTTTTATCAAAAGATGGAGGCCAGACGAGCAGATGATTTTTTCTACAGGCATTCCGTTCCTCAACTGTTCAAGTGGAGGCAGCGTGCTGATATCAAAAGGCATTCCTATACCTCCCAACGAGCTTGCCCCTTCTGACATGTGTGGTGTAAATGAAAATAGAACTAGCACAGATAGTGACGTAGGTAAAAAATATACAACTTTCATTTTGTTCCAACTACAAATTCTTTTTGAATTTCTGTACCACGATAAGAAACATCCAATGTATAGTTACCAGATTGACGGATTGTTGTAGAATAATAGTCAGATTTACTTGGAAAATATACTGAAAATGGTGTCAGTGCTGGTTCAAGCGGGCACATGAAAGTAATACTTCTTTGATGGAATAGTACAGCAGATGGTTGGCCAGTTTTGTAGATTGCAATATCTGGAGTGCCAGTGCAACTGTAGCCATAACCCTCTGCGTAAATCTGAAAGCGTATTGTCTGATTTGCCGCATAAACATCATCGAGCCCCACTATTCTCATCTTCGTATGCATTGCTGTGTCCCTTAAGGCACCTATAATCACAAGAGTTACTATGACTGATACTGTTACACCAATAGCTACAGATAGATGCAGCCGTTTCATTGTCAGAATAAGTTACGCAATAGCTTATAGGATTTGATTAAATTCAAATTTAACGATAAGTTTTAAATCACAGATACATGGAGCACAACGAAAAAACCTCACCTGATGTGAGAGATAAAATTGAAATTCTTTCCACAGAAGACGATAAGATCAAGACTATTGGTGAGCTGTTAAGCAACGAGTCAAGCAGAAACATGCTCAAGATATTACTTGATGATACCATGACCGCAAACCAGATTGCGCAGAAAATTGGCATATCTCTTCCACTTGCAATATACCACCTCAAAAAAATGCAAGAATTGGGAATCGTAAGTGTGTCCACAAATCAAGATGACTCAAAATACTACACATCGTCCAAATTTGCATTCATCATCACATCTTCCAAAGTGTCAGAAAAGGCAAAGACAAGCAAGTCGCTCTTTAATTCATTAAAAAGGATCTACAGGTTTGCATCAATAGGTTTTGGCGGACTAGTGTCATGGGTTGTATTGCAAAGCATGCAAAGTATACAAAATCCCTCAGGCATTAGGGCTCCTGTCAACACAACTACTGGCAGTACTATTTCGCAATCTTCCGCACCCACAATGGCACCAGCACTGCCTGCTCCTGCAAATCTAGCCATATCGCCTGCCGTATCATCTCCGCCATACCTGACTCCAATAGAGCCAACCTTACAACATGACATATGGATAATAGTAATCCCACTTGTTGTAATAATTGTAGGACTTGTAATAGAGCGGATTCTCAGAGCATACAACAAATAAATTTCCTATAGAACCGGACAGGCCACGGATTCAGGAAAATATGATTAATAATGTTTTGGTTAAATTCAAATTTAATCAAATCCTAAATATAATTTGATATAGATTATTAGTACCGGATCATCATGATGGTTGAAATTTCAAAAACGAGGGCAAAGAACTCCCGCAGCTACAACATAGACATTATGCAACGAATATTTGATGCAGTCTATGAGATGGGAAATTCCAAGCTCACAAAAATAGCAGTACATGCAGGTCTCAACAACCAGATGTGCAAAAGATATCTACATTTTATGAACACGTTGGGCTGGATAAGAGTAAATCAAGATGGGAAAAATGGTTTTGTTCTGAGCCTAACAGAAACTGGACTAGATGCACGAATCAGGCTACAAAAGATATCTGACATGAACATTTTGGAGTAAATCAGACCTGGGAAGAGATATTTCTAAAATGTCTTATCAACCAAAAAAAGTATTTGTCGACATGGCTATTCAAAAGGCATTGCTTGAGAGCGGACCTGTCACACTAGAGAAAGTGTCCAATAGACTTTTTGAGATATATCATTCTCATCTGTCTGACTGCTATGATAATCCAGAATACTTGAGAGAAGTTCTCAAAGATACTTTCGGTGATTCCTATGTCAAGATAGTAAAAGCGATAAAAACATATCTTGAGAATGTTTCCTATCACAAACAAATCGAGGTCTTTTTGCTCAAGCTTGGAGAATGAATCACTTGTCACATTCTACGGCACTTGGAACATGGTTTCAGGTTTTGTCATATTGATTTCCTGCTGACTTGACTTCTTGTACGTGTTAGAATCAAAATAAGCTCGTAGCCAAGTGTATGTCATACCATCTTTGTGTTTTTCCAAACTTAATAAGTGTACGGTAAAATGATGGTTTTCATGTTGCGTTTTATGATTGATGTGCAATTATTGCAAGATATAGAATTTTCATTTTCTAGCCCTGAAATCCAACTTGATTCCCAATAATTTCTATCTCTTGAGTGCCATTTTCAAATGGAATGGCAAAGCTTGATCCATTTTCCGTAGGTACTAGTGCAACATTTTCCTCCATGCCGTCCACTAAAACAGTATGAAAGTCCTTGAATGGCTTATGAAGTGGGTTAAGATCAGTTACAATTTTTGGTATGGTTATGTTTAGAGTTCCATTACTTACAGTCTGAATTTTTATTATAATGCTTGCGGACTGGAGATCATACTGGAATTCGTTTATCGTTCCGCCAGAAATTGTACTATTCAAAAAGTCTGTTTTTGTTACAAAAGGGCTTGGAAGATACCCCCAGCCCAGTGCTGCAAGATGAAATGCAGTGTTGATTTTTACGCAAGCTGGAAAACTGTCTTCTGCCTTGAAAACCAATTGAAGGTCGCCATTACATTTTACGTCTTTAGGTGCGACACCAGATTTTAGCTGTTTTAAAGGAGATGGGAGATATTCTGCTCTGTCAATTGAGAGACCAGAAGTATTTTGTCTTACATCAAAGCTGCTTCCTGAGGATGATTCATTAAATAATAACAATTGGCTTCCAAGTGGTATAGAGTCAGACATGTTGACGTGCACAAAATAGGTTCCAGAGATCTGGGGTACAAAATCCCATGATACTGGAACATTGCCGTTGCATGCAGGAATGGTGATTTGTTGTGTATTGTTGAATACAAGATTTGTGTCATTTTCTGTTTTAATAACAAAATTCAGAGTTGCATATTTTATTACCGGCATATAGTTTTCTGCAACAAAGTTTATGTGAATTTTATCTCCCACCCCAAAAGTATAGCTACGAGTTCCCGTGGCACTTTCAAACTCAAAAATAGGCTCTAAAGCGGGAGAGGAGATTGGCGGGGGTTCAAATGGAAGAGTGGGCATAGGAACCATAGTACGTGCATCACAGTCATTTTCTAATGTAAATGATGGCGACTGGATTTGATAATATCCATTTTCTTGGTTGAGGTACAGAAATACTCTGTCACTAACGTTAAAGGTTGGATCTTGCCCAAAGTAAATTCCCTTGGCATACCCATATACAGTAATTATTTTGGCAGATTGCGGATTCTTGTAATAGTCTTCTACCTGTACGTCATATCTTGTCTGATTTGGAGACTGGGATGGATTACTAGTTGTTGTAGGTACTTGCGATAATGAAAGAACTTTTCCGACAAGAACAAGCTGGCTATTGTTATAAAAATCCAACAATGGCTGTTCAGCATATGCAAGATTTGTGTTAACTAGAACAATTCCAGATATTATAGAGATGAAAATTATGGAAATGTGTCTAGTTTTCATTTTTCAATTCTCATCCCAGAAAATACAATTAAAGATGTAATGCCTATCACTAAAACCGGAATTGCAAATGGAAACTCTGGCACCACATATGTACCATATACATACATGACGCTTGTGCCATTTCCAAAATCAATATCAAGTGTTCTTGTGTTGTTGCTTATCTGTGACTCGTGATAAACTACAGGCGTTGTCTTGTCCATCATTTTCCAGTATTGTACAGTAAAATTCTGGACCGTTCCATTTTCATTTACAGAGTCAATTAGTTTTCGTGGAAGTACAAGGTGCAAGTGTCCACCATCAAGGGTTGTTTCGGTTCTCAGTCTCAGTGCATTATCTGCAGGATCTGCTGTTATGTCAAATGCACCATTTGTTATGTTATACGGTACAGGAAAATAGAGCGTATCGTTTATTTTGACCGGAACAACACCCTGCCTGTCATAGCCTGCGTCTTTTCCATATGTAATTCCTTGAATGCTGATAACATTGTCTTGTCCCTTGGTTAAAGGCAATGTGAATACCCTGTATCCCTGAGAATCAAGATGTTCTATCAGCGGTACACTATCCCTCAATCCCGAATAATGTGTCGTGGTGTCATTTATGGTTCCGACAAAATCCATAAGTTCTGAAGGTATGTGGATTTCAAGCATGGCATCATGTGATGCATAGTATCTTATGTCTAAGAGATTTGATATTGGATCCACACCAATGTCAGAAATCTCACCACCGTCAAGATGGTATGGCATTACAAAGGTTCCAAGCCTTGGGTCATCAAGCTTGTATGGCACATTTGTCTCGTTGTCTCTTTCGACCAGTAAAATGCTAAAGAACTTGCCTGACATGTTTCCACTAGTGCCATCAAGTTCCAACTTGTATCTTCCTGAAGATGTGTTGTTAGGTATTGTAAAATTGGTATTGAAAATACCTACCTTGTTTGCCTGTACTGTTGTGTCTTGAACTGAAGGAATTCCTGCATGAATTTGAATGTCAGAAGAGGATAGACGTCTATTGCATCCATCCTGTGCAATTCCGGTAAAATTTAGGCGCTCGCCCTGGTGATATACGCCAAATTCTGGAATTCCTGAGAACTGTAAAGGGTCAGCGACTGCCATTCCGACAAACATGTGGTCTATAGCAACTTGCTTTGACCCTGCAGGAATATCAAATGTTAAAGATATGCCATTAAAGTTGGTCGACTGGCTGAACTCTTCTCCATATTTTTTATCCGTGCTTATTGTAAATAGCGGATCATTGTGAATATCGCCTATTG
>DATFDB010000141.1:0-2084 GCA_035252445.1 Nitrosotalea sp.
GGTATATATTAAAATTTCATTGGTGTAATTTTCGGCTTTTACCGGTAAGGCAAGTTTGACTCTCTTTTACGATGGAATTGATCACTTGGGACAGAATTTTTCTTCCCTCTTTTGCAGTGGCTCCTCTTGGATCTCCCCAAATTCCGTTTTTTGTGACTGAAATAAACGACTTGTTTGCAATCCTACCTAGATTATCTAGTTCCTTTTTCGTGTATTGTTCTTCGTCAAGCCCCTTTGCAGCCTTTGACATTTCCACCTTATTTGATATCGCACGCATGATAGATGTCTCTACAAATCCTGCATGATCAAACCTGCGTTCCATAAAATGCCAATATGAATAGACTTGAACCTTGAACCCTGGCTTGCTTTTAGCTACTTGCCTAGGCACTTCTTTTAGCGCCTTTTGGTTGCCATGATGTCCATTCAGTATTATAGCTGCTCTGACCTTGTTTTGTGCAAGCGAGAGACACATCGCCGTTATGTATCTCTGCAAGATGTCAGGACTTACACTTAGGTTGAAAAACGGATGGTGTTCAAATGATACGCCACATTGGATAGTTGGCAGCAGAAGAAACCCCGTCTTTTGTGCAATCTTGTCTGCAATATACGATATTATGTCAGAATCTGTAGAAATTGGCAAATGTGGGCCATGCTGTTCAATCGAGCCCACTGGAATTATAGCAATAGGCTTTTTCTTAATCGCTTTTTTGATGTACAGATGTGAAAGGTCGCGAGCTATCATCTAGATCGTCTTTTTCTGACATGAACCTTTCCCCAATACACCTCAAGTCTTCCCTCAAGATGCATCTTTACTGCCTCAAGTAAAGTCCTTGCCTCAAGCCTTTGGCCTTTTTTCTTCAAAGATTCCAGTGTTTCATCTTCATCAATGGCAAAGGCATCCTGAAATATTATGGGTCCTTGGTCTAAGTCTTCTGTAACATAATGTGCAGTACATCCGACGATCTTTGCACCCCGTTCATAAGCTTGTACATACGCAAAGGCTCCAGGAAATGCGGGCAGAAGCGATGGATGTATGTTGATTATCCTATTTGGATATCTCCACACAAAGTTTGGAGAAAGTATCCTCATGTATCTTGCGAGAACTATTAAATCAACATCATATTTTTTCGATATTGCAATTATTTTCTCTTCTGCTTTTGTCTGATCTTTTTCATCGACTAACACAAATGGAATCTTTACCTTTTTGGCAAGTTTTGATAATGTATTCTCCGTACCAATTATTACAACAATCTCTCCTTTTAGCTGATGCTTTGTCTTTGCATCAAGTATTGCGTCTAGACAATGCTGTTCTTTTGTAACAAGTACAGCAACTCGTCGTCTCTTTGATGTTTCATAATGGATGTTTACTTCCATCTTCAAGTTCTTTGCAATTCTTTCTGCCTCTTTACTGAACTCTTTTCTATCGATGTTTTTTGTAAAAGATGCCTCCATGTACATCCCAAAGAGGCTCTTGATGACATTCTGGTTTATCTTCTCAATGTTTCCTCCATTTTGAAAAATAAAATTAGTGAAACCTGCAACTACTCCTTCGTGGTCTTTGCCAACTATTGTAATCTCTACTATCGTCTTTTCCATTTTGTTTGGTACGCACCTAGCGCCTTATTAATGCTTAAATAGTCTTTTGAAATATGGGGTATTATCAAATGCTGGTAGAACGAGATGCACTTGCCCCGTAATGAGTGATTGAATGGACAAACTTGCTTTCTTAATTTTATACTCTGAGGAAAAGTAATGGACAGATCAAAGAATTCTAACAAGACTAGAGGTAGGGTAAACAGTTATGATCATAATAACCCGATAAAGACCTGTAAGGTCTGTTCTACGATTGGTGACTGGCATTGTTACGAGTGCTCAAACAACTTTTGCAGCACGCACTTTCATAGTCACAAAGACATGCAACTTTGTATAATTCAATGAAAATATGCGGGAGGTGGGATTTGAACCCACGAACTCCTAAAAGACAGGGTCCTAAGCCCTGCGCCTTTGACCAGGCTTGGCAACTCCCGCATGCACCATGACTTTTAAGACAAATTTATCTATTGTTGATGGTACAAATGGCAAGA
>DATFDB010000142.1:0-3456 GCA_035252445.1 Nitrosotalea sp.
TCAGTTTTTTAAAGTTTGAAAGTTGAAGAACAGTGTATTTTGAAAATCCAGTTTGTTACAATTATTCTAATAGTTGGCACGGCAACCTTGTTTACAGTTTCAGTATTAGACCAATTTAATCTGCATGGAACACAAATATCAAAGGAAGAATGTATGGGAGGGTCGGAGTGTCCTGGGTCTACACCAATACCATCTGCCTCTATAGGAAACAGAACAATTGAAGTTGCGCTAAAACTTTATTCAAATTCAACCACTCCAAGCAATGTTCACTATCTTTGGTTAAAGTTCTTTGATGCAAAAACCAACCAAGCAATTCAACACATTTCATTCTTTCTTAACATAACTGAAAATAACTACTCAGTGTTACATGACACATTCAATGCCCCTGCTGGGATACTCACGCTACAGGTAAACTCCATAGGCTCATCATTCAATGGAACTGTGATTGGAGACCGAGAACCAATTTTGAATGCATGGATGCCACATGATGATGAACCAGTAGTTGTATATGCTCCCGTTTTCAACGATGCCAATTCAACATATCATATGAATATCACGATGGATACAATAGATAAGGACAACAATATGTTTACTGACCAAGGTATTGCACCTAGATTCGATTTTTATCTCAACATGAAGGGGCAGAATCAAACTATTACTAGTCCAAATGTGACAGTTCCAGAATTTACATTTGCAGTTCCAATTTTACTAATTGGTTCTGTTTCAATGATTATCTTTTATAGGATGAATATTAGAAAATGAAAACTCTATCCATATAGAACTGTGTACGAACGTAGTTTGTCCAGTTTTTAAGCCCCAAAAAGTATGGTTTAAGAAGTCTTCATGGTTCAGGTATTAAACTAATTTAGCTAAACCCAACCCCGGTTACGGCAATATTGTGTTAATCGGACCTGAAACCCGGAACCGTTCGAATCGTAAAGGATCCGAACCCTGCATTTTACAAAAAATATTGCGAAACACAAATTCTTACAATAAAGACACATTATTTTACAGAATCTTACGAATGAAATTTTGGAACCGGAAATAGAACTTTACAATGGTGGATCGGAAGGATAATGCGACTGTACAGTGCCATTTTCGGTTCCATCACGCGTGTATTATTCTAGGATCATGTAAGATAAACGGTATGGTTGCACATAATAGGTATCACGGCGTTCTAGTTCAGGATTCCATTTGTGCCTAATTATCATCATCTACTAGCAACAAAATCCTTATCCCCTATTCCTTTTCGTATTTTCTTATTTGTTCCATTATGACATGGTATCCATCCAATGGTTTCCTTCTCTGCCTGATTTCTGTTCCAGAAAATCTTCCATATGCGTCATATTTTTGTATAGTCTTTCTGATTAATTTTGATTATGTCGTGTACTGGAGGGTGGGTTTAGCTAAATTAGTTTAATACCCTAACAGATCATTGCTTTAATTATTTTTTAACTAACATTTTCTTGGTATGAGTCTTTGAATCGAATTTTGATATATCTTAAAAGAACTGGATATTGTAATATTAGTGAACATAGAACCACGCCAAATGTCATGGTTTGGAGTGTATTTTTAAAATCACTCTCAGGAAGCGTTCCAACAAGTGCCACAGATATTGCACCCCTCATACTTCCAATCATGGCTACATTTCTCCAAGCCATTGGGATCTTTTCTTTTGTAAATCTATTTGCAATTCCAAGTACTGAGTAAGTGGATACAAATCTCCCTGCCAATACTGCTACTACGGCAAAACCTACTAATGGAAGGTGATTGCCTATGCTCACAACATTCATACTTAATCCTAGATAAAGAAAAGCCAGTGAGTTTGCAACGTATGCAATCATATCCCAAAAATTAAAAACGAATGTTCTCGTTTTTTCACTAAGTACCTTTTCTTGTTTTGATGTTACATGTCCAAAATAAAGACCTGCTATTGCAACAGCAACTAGACCAGAAAATCCTAGAATGTTTGCTGTAACTACTGCTCCAAATACAATTGCAAGGGTCAAGCCTGTTTCAGAGAGTGGATCATCCATAATTTTGTGTAATTTTTGCCCAGCTACTGCAAAAGCCAATCCCACCGCCATTCCTCCAAAGAAAACAATTGCAAAATTTTTAGCTTGCCCTAAAATATCCAGATTCAATGAATTTAATCCAGTGGAATTTCCATATGCCAATGAACCTTGAGCAATTACAATTGCAATAATTGACGAATAGATTATTGCACCAGTGGCATCATTCAAGCTTGCCTCTGATTGCATGAGAGTACTCAAGGACTTGGGTACTCGTACCCTCTTGAATATCTCAATTACAACTGTGGCATCCGTGGGTGACATTAGAGCAGCAAATGCAAATGCTATAATGAATGGCAGACCTGAAATATATCCCAGCACCAGTCCTCCCACAACGGTAGCAAGTACAGTTCCAACGGTAGCTAGCGAAAAAGTTGAAATTTGAATCGATTTGAAATCTATGCGATTTATCCTTATCATTGCATCAAAAATTAGCGGTGGTACTATGAAAATGAGAATCAATCTAGGGTCAATCTTGAATTTATCAAAAACAACTACATTGACACCCATAAAATGAAGTATTGATATGGTGATTCCAATACAGGCAAGAATCATTGCGTATGGGATCCTAATTTTTGAAGCTACAAATGATGTAGCAAACAAAGATCCTAGGAAAATAGGAATGAGATACTGAGAATTAACTATCTGCTCAGTTAAAGGATCATTCATCTAACACCACAAAATAATTGTTGTTCAAGCGATACATGTTAGTATTCAGATTCATATTGAAAATAAAAATCTGTGTGACATGTAGTTACTGTCATGATGAAATTTTATGTCATTGAAGTCCAGAAAATCTAATTAATTACATTTCAATACAGAAGTCGTTCCCAATTTGATAAATCGTCATGTAAACCTAACTGGTTTATCTTATCGGGAATAAACGATTCCAAAACTATTTTGGTACCATTTTAGGCCCATTATGGGTTAGTATACTCAGTTTAATTCCCCACTTTAAAACATGAACGAGGAGATTTTAGATCCGAGACCTGATGGACTGGAAAGTTGATTCCATTTCAGAAGAACAAGTCTGATACCTTTGATGAGCATTACCATTTCAGTTCAATACCCTAGAATTGAAATTCTTGGATCGAGAGGGTAAGGTGAATGTACAGTGCCATTTTCGGTTCTATCACGCGTGTATTATTCTAGGATCTTGCAGATAAACGGTATGGTTGCATATAGTTTATCAAATTATGGCCTGTGTAAACGGGCAAAACATATGAATTCATCAGGTCTCGTGGATTACACAGAACCTCTAATACTCCTCGTTTTAATAAGTGATAAAAAAATTAATTTACTATAGTTAGATTATTTTTATCCAGTGTCTTTGTTGAAAATAGACCAACACGTCTTGCCAGCAATGTACCGAGATACATTGCAA
>DATFDB010000143.1:0-2981 GCA_035252445.1 Nitrosotalea sp.
TGATATCATTTTTGTGGGGAATTTTGTATTTTGGTGAGAAATTCAATTATCTGATTCTTGCCATTGTTGCAATAGGATTACTGCTTGGAGGACTGGTTTTTATTTCAAATACCTCAAAAAACTTGCCTATACGAAAAAGTGGATATCTCATTGCAACAGCGTCAGGTCTAATTGGCGGCTCTTATGTCATTCCACTTCAAGCTACTCATTCACTTCAAACTGGATTCTTTTCTTCTAGTCTTTCCATATTTGCAATTGGAATACCCATGTTACTATTTTCAAGAAAATTCGCAAAAAGAGAAATGATTGCAGGAACAGTTTCTGGAAGCTTATTCAATATGGGAAGCCTATCTGTCTTAGTTGCTGTTGGTTTGATAGGAATTACTGTAGCTTATCCTATCTCACAAACAGCCACACTATTTGCAATTTCTTGGGGAGTTTTGTATTTTAGAGAAATTATCCATAGACAGGCCATATTGAGGATTATAACTGGAGCTGGTTTAATCTTATGTGGAGCTGCACTCATTACAGTAGCATAGTTAACCATTTTATTTAGCTAAAAATGATGGCCTTCAAATTGAAAGCAATTGTGGTTTTTAGTGGAGGAATAGATTCTGTATGTACTGCAGCTTATTTACAGAAACGATATGACATTTATGGGATCACCTTTTCATACGGTCAAAAGGCTAACCAAGAACTAAACGTAGCTCGACATTTTTCTAAAATACTAAGATTTCAAGAGCACAAAGTAATTGATATAGAATTCATGAAAACATTATACGAAAAAACAAACGCCTTGACATATTCAAAGATGCACATACCATCTAAGTTTGACTATTCCATAGTTGTTCCAATACGAAATGCTGTTTTTCTTTCCATAGCTACTGCATGGGCATTTTCAAAAAATGCCAATCTTGTTGCATATGGAGCCCACATAGACGACCAACGATATCCAGATTGTCGGCCTAAATTTTCCAAATTACTAACAAAGGCGCTTAACGAAGGAGAAATCGATGGGATAAGAAAAGGTTTGAGAAAAAAGATAAAGATTTGGAGTCCATTTGTTGGAAATCTTTCTAAGGGCAATCTTCTCAAGATTGGCTACAATTTACTTGGAGATGAAATATTCAAAACTTGGAGTTGTTATTCTCAATCAAAGATACATTGTGGAAAATGCGAATCATGCAACAATAGAAAAATGGCTTTTGATCAGGCTAACATTATAGATAAGACTAGATACAAATCGGATTAGTCTAGATTTTCAGTGCTGGTCTTTTTAAAAGAAGTGGACGCACAACAAGATAGTATAATGGATATGGTATTCCAACAATACCCCAAAAGATCCAGTTGGTCATGGATTGATCAAAGCCAATCTTGGTGAAATAGCTCATTGAGTTTGCTGCAATTAACATTCCTACCGCCATTACAATGAAGAACTCAATTGCATACCATGCAAAAGCTGGCCAAGAATCCTTTGGAACGTGTACATTGTTATGCACTCCCATAATCGTCGTGCATTAGACGTTATTATTTAGTTTTTCAGATCTAGACTACGTTTGAGGAAGATCTGCCGCTATAGATTAGACTTAGAACGTCTGTTCTTGCTTCTTTTTTATCGTAAATGCCTCTTGATGCAATGGTTGTAACTAATGCGTCATTTCTTACACCACGCATTTTCATACATAGATGTTCACCTTCTGCTATGACTAGTACTCCTTTCACTCCTTCTGAATGTAATTCATCTGCAACATTTTTTGTAATTCTTTCTTGAATTTGCAGTCTAGCTGAATATTTTTCTACTAAACGAACAAGCTTTGATATACCAAATACTTTGCCATTTGGAGAATATGCAACTGTAATCTTGCCGAAAAATGGCAACATGTGATGTTCACACATGGAATAAAATTGAATGTCTTTTGCTATAACAACATCAGAATCTTCGGAAAATTTTACTGAAAGCTCTGATTCGGCATCATAACCCTTGAAGATTTCCTCATACATGTCAGCAATTCTACTTGGAGTATCCAGTAGGCCTTCCCTTGTTGGATCTTCCCCTATCTCGGCGATCAATTCGCGAATTAGTTTTTTTACTCTCTCTTTGTTCATCATGGAGCTCCTATGAATTTGTGTAATTGAGGTACAATACGTACTTCCTCATAATAACTGTAGACGGCGTCATAAAAATCAAGAAGTTGCGTCAACTCAGGTTCAGATATACCATATGTAGGCTGTATTATAAATCCTGCAACCTTAGATTTTATCGTTATATCAAAAATGTTCTTGAGAAGTTGTTTGAATTGCTCAAGTTTGGTTTTTGAACTTACGACTATTTTGATATAGGTTGTTTTACCAGAGTCAATGGCAAGTCTTAAGCACTGCAATTCATTTTCTAAGAGTTTAGAATAATGCGCTTCATCTACAAATTCAGAATCAGCAGTTTTGAACTCAATTTTAATGAAATCAAAATAGGGCAAAACTTGAGTAAATCTTATTGAATCAAAACAGGATGATTCCAGATAAGTTGGAATTTTCTTTTGTTGTACAAATTTTGCCAATTCAGATACTGCTTCAGATTGTGCAAGTGGATCGCCTCCAGTGAAATTTACTTTGTATGTATTTTTTGCTAGATTATTTTCAATGAGTTTTTTTGCTTCATCAATTTGATATTCTTTTCCAGATGTCATTGGTAATGCCTCTTTTGTATCGCAATAGAAACATTTGAAAGGACATCCTGCTAGTCTAACAAAAAGCGTCTTTGTGCCATAGAGAATTCCCTCTCCCTCTATTGATGTAAATATTTCAAATAGTCTTACTTTCAAGTCTTCGATCTCTGTTTATTCAGTATTTATTTAATTGTATTTCATGATGAACAATTTTTACTAAAATGATTTATCTTATTAACGAGAGAAACCACATAGTGAAAAAAATAATTTTTATGCTTATTTTTGCATCTTCAATAATTTTCATCACACATCAACAAG
>DATFDB010000144.1:0-2521 GCA_035252445.1 Nitrosotalea sp.
TTAACTCTTATGTCAAATCCTGATCATAACAAATACTTAATCGATTATGAAGGCCAGTTATCGCATGGCATCCCTGGAGTCACTCACTAAATCGTATAGAGCAAAAAAGGCCGAGGTGGCAAAATTACGAAAAAAGAGCCAAGACAACCTCAAGGCAACACTATCGCTCAAAAGGAGATCGTCGTCAGGACTTGCATCAATTGAAAGAAAGAAAGAGTCGATATCAAGACAGGTAGCACATGTGGCGCAGATGTTAAACCAATACCGTGCTCAAAGAGAAAGCGTCGCTAGGCTAAAGATTGCAGCCGAAGAGAGGCTAAGACGCGAGCAGGACATGCAGGATAGCACAAAGCAGCAAATTGATTATGGTGCACCCGAAGAAAAGGCAGATGCACAAGAAAGATTACATTTTACCAATGAAAAGATAGCCGAGTTACATGCCGAGATGAAGGAACGTGAGGCAGCAGAGGGCAAACTTGAAAAACAAATCCACGAACTTGAAAAAGAAAAAGCCCGACTAGACTCTCAGCTAAAAAAGCAAGCCCATGCAAAGCCTGGGCTAGTAGAGCAGCTAAAATCAAGTGAAAAGGCAGTATCGGTACTAAGGCCACGTGTAGAGTCGCTTATCAAGAGAGAGGCTATAGCTATCAAGACATTGCATACTGTTGAGAAAAAATTGGCAGAAGCGTTGGCAAAAAGAAGAGCAGCCAAGCGAAAGGCAGCAGCAAAAAAAGCAGCTAGAAGAAAGGCGGCCAAAAGAAAGACCTCAAAAAGGACAAGGACTAGAACAAGAAAGGCTACAAGGAAAAGCAAATCTGGAAAGAAAACAAGAAAAATGAAAAAGGCAAAAAGAAGAACCGCAGCCGAAAAAGCAAAGACAAGACGGGCACCTAGAAAGGCAAAGAGAAGGACTGCAAGAAAGGCCTCAAAAAGTCGAAGATCAAGACGAAGGTAGAAATCCTACGCTTCATTAATATTTGAAAACTATTTTTCCGTAGTCATTGTCAGTTTCTAATCGCGTGATTGTAGAAATAACCGAGATGCCAAAACTCAAGAACCCACAGCTAGTGTGTGGCCTTCCCGGGAGCGGCTATGTCGGAAAACTCGCAGTTGACCACATGATAGAAGAACTAAAGGGAGTTCCCTTTGCAAATATTTTCTCGTCGTCATTTCCGCCTCAGGTGCTGATTCAGCCTGATGGCACTGCAGACCTTATGAAAAATACGCTATACTATTGCAAGAGCAAGCCATGCGACCTTGTTCTTCTAAGCGGGGATGCACAGCCTGTCAGCCCAGAAAGTGAGTATGAGATGGCAGATGAGATAACAAAAATCTGTGAAAAACTTGGCATAAAAACAATCTATACGCTTGCAGCATACATCACTGGCACATTTACAAAGACCCAGCGAGTCTATGGTACCAGCACCTCTACTGATATAGTAAAAGAATTTCCAAAACATGACATTCTTTCAATGAACAGCGGAAGCATTACTGGAATGAATGGATTGATAATTGGAGTTGGAAAAAGAAAAAACATAACAGGAATTTGTTTGCTTGGCGAGACATCAGGGTATGTAGTGGATGCCAAGGCTTCAAAATCCATACTTGAGACTTTATCCAAGATGCTTGACTTGAAGCTGGACCTGTCCGGAATAACAAAAAAAGCAAAAGACACAGAACAACTTGTCAAGACAATTGAGGAACAGATGGGAGCAAGACACTCTGCTGAATCTCTGCCAATGACACAACCTGACAAAAAGTTGGGGTACATTAGCTAAAATGAAAAAGCGCGGACCTATTGTTGCCATAGCAGGTGGAGTACTGATAGCTGTTGCTTTTTTGGTATCATATTCTATAATGGAAAGAGCGGGCTCTGGCCTTGGAACAAATGGATTCTTCCCGTCTCCTGAAAGCATGTTTGACGAAACATCTGAAAAGGAAACAGTAAATCCTGGAACGACATACACTTTTTCACATACAACCTCATCATCGCAGGTACCGTTGATGTGGGGCCTTTACATCACAGACTACAAGCCAGAAGACCAAGTTGCAGTAAATGTCACCAACATGTTTGGAGACAAGTTTGGCTCTTACGTGGAATCTGACCCAATATTCATAAAATCATTTACAATACCAAAGGTTGACACGTACAGTTTTGACGTGACAAATACAGGCAAATCATCAATAACTGCAGAGATGCTTTTCTCTGAGAACCCTGAAAAATCCAAGGCACTTACCGACCCAAACTCTCCTTTTAACAAAAACATTGTCCCGCTTGCAGCAGCTGGGTTTATGGTAATTTTTGGAATAATTGCAATTATTGTTGGAATAGTACTTTGCGTAATGGACTGGAGAAAAAGCAGGAATCAGTCTAGATATGTCTAGAATTGAAGTACTTCGAGCTTGCCGTACTTGCCTATGTTGAGAGAATTTTCGCCTCTAAACGTGCTGATGTAGCCGTTTTCAATTCTAATCTTTGAACCTTGTTTTACCATCTTGATCTGTGCATCCCACAAGGTTA
>DATFDB010000145.1:0-7444 GCA_035252445.1 Nitrosotalea sp.
ACATTACTTCAGTGTGCCCGCAGGAGAGGGCATAGTGGATTACGATCTCATTTTGACACAAGTTGATGATAATTCCTTCATAGGTCGCAGATCCATTCACATTCATGGATTCACTGAAATCCAAATTGGCAACATGAATGACTTTGTTACACAAGTTGAAGAACGAATACTAAACGAATGGCAATAATTGAAGATCTATTTCTTTCTAGTTTTTGGTTTTATTACCAATATGTCACCTTTTGCATTGGATTCTAGCTCTACACCTTCCTTCCATCCTAATTGATCTATGACATCACTTGAGATTGTCAGTATGTGTTTGTAATGTTGTTTATCTTTATACTTGTATGCAAAACGTTTCTGTAACTTAACCATAATTCAATAATAATTATGGTGCCCTAATAAAGTTCATGTCCCGACAGGTAACGCAGAGAAGTATGTCCCATGAATGTAACAGTGCCGGTTTTCGCATAGTTTATCTTCTAGTTCCAGTAAGCAAAAAATCGATTTCTGTGAGGACTCCAATTTGCAGTTTTGACGCAATGAATGGCATTCTTTGCCCACAATGCGAGTCCAAGCTAGACTCTGGCCAGCTCACAAAAGCAGATGTAGACGCAGCAATAAAACTGGTCCAACTATCTCAAAAAATTCCACAGATTGAAAAATTTACACTCAATTCCTGCCAAGAGTCAAACGGAAACTATGTGTTGTATCTTAACAGTACTGATATCATGACAATTAGGCAAAGCAGAGAACTTTACAGAATACTTCAAGGAGAATTTTCAGGAAAGATTTGGCTTGTCGAAGAGGGGTGCAACGACAAAAAATTCATTGAGGACATGTTCTTTCCAATAAAGACTTTGGCAACTAACCAATTGTGGGCTCCGGGGGGAATTAGTAAGACCAAGGTTATAGTTTCAGGAAGAAAAACCTCGCGATTCCCAATCGACGTGGATAAACTAGTCAAAATATCAAAACATCTCCGAAAGATAGAACTAGTCGTTGAATTTGAAAGAAAGTGAGATAGTTTCATGGATTTGAAAAGAACACACTACATAGGAAACCTAAATGTCTCTATGAAAGGACAAAAAGTGATAATTGGTGGCTGGGTCGAAGATCTTCGAGAGCTAGGCAAGCTCACATTTCTTACGCTAAGAGATGTTACTGGCGTAGCACAAATAGTTGTCATTGGAGAGGAAGGCATCAAACAGGTAAAAGACCTCAATAGACAAAGTGTAGTACGAATAACCGGAACTGTTCAAGAAACAAAGGCTAGGGATTTTCCATTTGAGATAAAATCTGAAAAAATAGAAATTCTTTCTCGTGCAGTACATCCGTTACCAATTGATCCGATAGGACGATTGGAAAGTAACATAGATAACAGATTAAATGCACGCGCGCTTGACTTACGAAACCAAAAAACTGCATCAATTTTCAAAATACGTCATCACGTGTTGCAGTCAATAAGAAAAACATTGTCAGATCTTGGATTTATTGAAGTAAACACTCCAAAAATAATTGGAAGTGCAAGTGAAGGTGGCGCAAATTTGTTTTCTTTGAAATATTTTGATAAACAAGCCTATCTTGCTCAAAGTCCGCAGCTCTACAAAGAACAATTGACTCTAGGCCTTGAAAGAGTTTTTGAGATCTCGTCGTTTTACAGGGCAGAAAAATCACATACCGTAAGACATCTGACTGAATTTACAAGTGTGGACATTGAGGCAGACTTTATGGATTACATTGATGTTGCCGAAGTTTTAGAAATTGTCGTAAAAAATGTTTTTGAGCATGTCGAAAAGAATTGTATTGAAGAGCAAAAAGTTCTAGGAATTGACGTAAAAAAACCCACTGGTTCATTTGAAAAAATAACATACAAACAAGCAATCGAGGAGCTAGGTCGCGAAGGATTAAGTCTTGTTGAAGGAGATGATTTGCAGGATTCGCATTTGCGTAAACTTGGGGAGATACACCCAGGATTCTATTTCTTAATTGACTGGCCCATGAAGCTAAAGCCTTTCTATATACATGAAAAAGAAGAGAACCCATTGTTATCCAAGTCATTTGATTTACAGTACGGATACCTGGAACTGTCCTCTGGAGGAAGGCGTCTGCACGACCCAAATAAGATAAGGGCAAGGCTTGTAGAGCACGGGCTAAACCCGTCGCAATTTGAAGATCATCTCAAGGCGTTTGATTGGGGAATGCCTCCTCATTCTGGCTGGGGATTGGGACTTGATAGGCTAATGTCTGTCTTGACAAAGATTGACAACGTTAGGGAAGTAGTCTTGTATCCTAGAGACCCAGAAAGACTATTTCCATAAAAAGATAAATCTAGTTTTCACGGCAATTAATTGTGCAACAATGTGATTTCTGCGGTTCAGATTTTGGGGATCACACGTGTTATTTCTGTGATAAACATTGCTGTGACTCCTGCATGACTCACGACATGACTCGCTGTAAAAAATGCTATATTACAAAACGCAAGCTTGGATGGAGAATTTTCAAAAAGAACAAGGTTCTGCTTGGTTTCATTGGGTTTGTGTGGGCTTATACTGTGTTCCCAGTCCCGCTAATCAAAGGAATCGACCCTACATTCTATTGGGTTTGCTTTGGTGTAGCAGTTATGATAATGATTCCAGTCAGCCTTGCTATGTTTTTTTGGTCAAGAGAGCCACCAGTGTCAGATCTCAAGTAAGTTTTGAAATTACTTTTAGAGTAAATTCTTTGGTAGTACTGTTTCCCCCAATGTCTTTTGTCTTGATTCCTTCTGATACAACCCCGTAGACAGCTTCTTCTATCTTCTTTGCTACTTCAAATGATTTGGTATCATTATTTTTCATTGCCAACCATTCTAGCATCATTTTTGCAGATAAAATAAACGAAGATGGATTTGCAGCCTGTTTTCCTGCTATGTCAAAAGCTGCACCATGTACGGGCTCAAATAAAGCAAAATTCTCCCCAATGTTTGCTGCCGGGGCCATGCCTAATCCCCCCACCACTTGAGCTGCTTCATCTGATAATATGTCTCCAAACAAATTGGTTGTAACTATGACATCAAAGGCCTCTGGCTGCCTGATTAGATTCATTGCACATGCATCAACATACATCTGCTCAAACGCAATGTTCTCAAAGTCCTTTGCAACCTGTGCGCATGACTTTGCAAAAAGCCCATCTGTCTTTCTCATGACATTTGATTTGTGCACGCATGTAACTTTTTTCTGCATGTTTCTCTGCCTTGCAGTCATGAATGCATATTTTGCAATGCGCTTTGATGCGTATTCTGATATGGTTCTCAATGCTACTGCCGCATTTCCAACATCAAACTCCATTCCAGTGTAAAGGTCTTCTGTATTCTCTCTTACTATGACAAGATCAATATTTTCTTTAAGTGATGGCATGTTTGGATATGACTTTGCTGGCCTAATGTTAGCATAAAGATCTAGCATCCTTCTGAGTACAACTATGACATCTGCTGCGCTCTCTCCTACTGGGGCTTTAAGGCATGCATCAGATTTTTTTATTGAATCAAGTGTAGAGTCTGGAAGTGCTTTTCCTGTTTTCTTTAACGAAGCGTCTCCTGCCTCAACTGGATTGATTTCAATCTTTAACCCAATCTTGTCGTTTATTGTATGTAATATGTTGGTGACTGACTCTGATAACTCAGGACCTATTCCGTCTCCTGTTATGAGTGAAATCTTGTACATCTAGTGTCCCAAGTTTTTCTGTTTGAGAATTTTTTTGAGCATGATTCTGTTTATTCCATCAAGCATGGCCTGAACACTTGTAATCACAATATCTTCGCCGATAGATTTTGCAGAAGATTGGTTACCATATGCATCCTCAACTTTGATTGTAACTTCGCACAAAGCCTCTGAGCCGCCTGAGATAGAATCTAACTTGTATTCCTTTATTCTTACTTTGGCAATCTCTCCTGTGATCTTTTGTATTGCATTGATTGATGCGTCTACAGGACCCACACCATAGTCAGTTCCTATGAAGTCTTTTCCTTCTATGTTTAATTTTACAAATGCATACGGCATGTTTCCCATTCCTGTAGATACAGAGAAACCAGTCAAATGTACTAACCTCCTCAATCCTTCTTGATGCATTACCTCACCTGTAATTGAGAGCAACTCGACATCTGTAACGTGCTTTCCCTGGTCTCCTAATTTTTTGACCTGCTCTAGTATCTCATGTGTCTGCTCTTTTGATGGCTGTATGCCATATTCTTCTAGCATTGCTGAGACACCGTGGGCGCCAGCATGTTTTCCCACCTGAAACCAACGTGTCCTACCTACAAGTTCTGGACTGATTGGTTCGTATGTGAGCGGGTTGCTCAATACTCCATGCGTATGAATTCCTGATTCATGTCCAAATGCATTTTCTCCTACTATGGCTTTGTTTGGTTGTACCTGAATTCCCACTATCTTTGATACGTATCTCGATGTGTCATAGAGAAGCTTGGTGTTGATGTTTGTTTCAAATTTATCGTCAAACTGTAAACATTGTAATGCCATGACAAATTCCTCAAGAGATGCGTTACCTGCGCGCTCTCCAATGCCGTTTATTGTAACATGTGCGCACTGTGCACCTGCTTGGATTCCAGATATTGCATTTGCTACTGCCAATCCAAAATCATTGTGACAATGCACACTCACTGGCAAATGGGTTGCGTTGATGGCATCTTTGGTTATTGTAGCAATATATTGTGGAGTTGAATATCCTACTGTATCTGGAATGTCTATCCTGTCGGTTCCAGCCTCTGTTACTGCACTGAAAACTTTTTTGAGAAACTCTCTGTCAGTCCTTGTAGCGTCTTCTGCGGAAAATTCTACTTGTAGGCCTCTAGATTTTGCATATTGTACTGCTTCCACTGCTTTAGCAAGAGCTTGCTCTCGAGTAAGATTGAGCTTGTATCTGAGATGAATGTCAGATGTTGCAATAAACGTGTGTATGTATTTCAACCCCGCATCGACAGCTGCATCAATATCTTTTTTCTCCGTTCTTGCTAGTCCGCAAATCTCTGCGCGAAGACCAGCATGAGCTATGTCTTTTACAGCTTTTCTTTCGCCTTCAGAAATTATGGGAAATCCTGCTTCTATGGCATCTACTCCAAGCTCGTCTAGCTTTTGGGCAATTGCAAGTTTTTGCTCCGGCGTTAACGCAACTCCGGGTGTCTGCTCTCCATCTCTTAGTGTGGTATCAAAAATTCTAACTTTCATTGCCTATCCCTCTCTCTAATGCACAAATGCCTGTTCTTGTTATCTCAAGTATTCCGTATCCTCTCACCAAGTCTTCAAATGCGTTGATTCTATCTGGCGTTGCAGTGATCTCGACGATTATCGAGGATTTTCGTACATCATGAACGTTACATTTGAAGGCATTTGCAAGGTCTGTTATTTCCATGATATCTGATGGTTTTGTAATCTTCACCTTCATTAATACTAGTTCGCGATATATGCTCTTTTTCTCGTCTAATAGTTTGACTTCAACAGTGTCTATCATCTTATCAAGCTGTTTGATTATTTGGTTGAGTTGTTTTTCATCGGCGGCAGTAGTTATAGTCATTCTGGAAAATTCTGGATTCTCTGTTACTCCAACTGATATGCTGTCTATGTTGTAGTTTCTCGATCTGAACAAGTGTGTGACTTTGAATAACACTCCAGGCTTGTTTTCTACAAGGACAGAAATTATTGACCACATGAACAGCATCCACTATGAAGGTAAGATCATATCCTTGAGAGGTGTTCCAGGAGCTACAAATGGTAAAACGTCTTCTTGGGGATCAATTGGAATGTCTATTACAGTGGCTATGTTGCTCTTGAGCGCAGTTTGGACTGCCTTGCCAATCTCGTCTAAGCTTTCTGCTCTTATTCCTTGAGCTCCGTAAGATTCTGCTAATTTCACATAGTCTGGACAATTCTTGAGGTCTATGCCAATCATGCGTCTGTCGTAGAATGTTCGCTGCCACTGTGCAACCATTCCAAGTGAAAAGTTGTTTAATAGAAACACAATCACTGGCAAGTCATCTAGCACTGAAACTGCAAGAGAGTTTTCAGTCATATTAAAACTGCCTTCTCCTGCAATATCAACGACTGGAACTTCTGGCTTGGCAGCCTTGGCGCCAATCGCTGCTGGAAATCCCCACCCCATGGTACCAAGTCCAGTAGAACTAAAGAAAGTTCCAGGGTGTATCACATCAAAGAATAATGACGCCCACATTTGATGCTGGCCTACTTCAGTTGTTACAATTGACTGAGCCGGAAGCACTTCTCTTAATTTCCTTAGAACTTTTGCAGCGCCTAATGGATGAGGATGAAGTTTTAGGTTTTGCTTAAAGTATTCTCTTGTCTCATTTACACGCTTTAACCAAGGGTTGTCTCCGTTTTTCTTGATTGCTTTTTGGATTAGCATTTTGACCATTGTTCTAAGAGATGCTTTGAGGTCCCCTACCACAGCTATGTGAGTTGTCTGGTTCTTTCCAATCTCAGCAGGGTCTACATCCATGTGGATTATCTTGAGATTTTTTTCAAATTCTTCAAATGTTCCAACAGATCTGTCTGAAAACCTAGAACCGCATGCAAGTACACAATCGGCTTCCACCATTATTTTGTTAGCTTCTGCATGTCCATGCATGCCTATCGGTCCTAATGAAAGAGGATGGTTTTCTGGGAAAGCCCCTTTTCCTTTGAATGTCGTTACAACCGGTATCATTAGCAATTCTGCGATTGACTGGAGTTCTGCAAAGGCTCCTGAAATTATGACTCCACCTCCAGCCAATATTACTGGCCTTTCAGAAGAAAGCAACATGTCTATTGCACGTTCTATTTTTCCAATGTCTGGGTCTACCCAAGGGTGGTATCCGCGAATTTTTACCTCTGACGGAAACACCATTTCCGCCTCATTTTGTTGAACGTCTTTTGGAATGTCGATTAGTACCGGACCGGGTCTACCTGTTGCCGAAATATAAAATGCCTTTTTTACTACTTCTGGAATTTCTGCCGCCGTCATGGGCTGGAAGGCATATTTTACAATGGGGTTTGTAATTCCTATAATGTCACTTTCTTGAAAGGCATCTTTTCCAATCATTTTTGTTGGGACTTGGCCAGTAATTGCAATCATTGGGGCAGAATCTGCCTGCGCGGTTGCAATTCCAGTTACAATGTTCGTTGCTCCAGGACCTGAAGTTGCAAAACATACTCCTGGCCTTCTGCTTACTCTTCCAAAACCATCTGCCATATGTGATGCAGACTGCTCATGCCTTACCAGTATGTGTCTGATATTACTCTTGTATAGCTCATCGTAAATTGGAAGATTTGCTCCTCCGGGAAGTCCGAAGACTATGTTTGCGCCCTCTTTCTCTAGGGCAACCATTAAAGATCTAGCACCTGACATTTTTTCCATAATTTTAACTCCAAACAATTAGCTGTAGTCTACAGCATAAGGT
>DATFDB010000146.1:0-8645 GCA_035252445.1 Nitrosotalea sp.
TGAAAGAACGTATTGATCTTAATAAAAGCAATTTTTTTCCTTTTAATACTCAATAAGACAAGTTTAAAAGCATGATACACATTGATGGTTAATCGTCGTTATGGCCAAGGAAAAGAAAAAAGAGGTAAAAAAGCCTGTAAAAAAAGAGGTAAAAAAGAAAGAAGTTTCCAAAGTAAAACCAAAAGAAAAAACCAAACTTAAGGAGGATGTCATCAAAGAGGATTCTGGAATAATTGTCGTAGAAGACGATACTAATGTAGATAAAGAAGCAGAATTGGAAGCTAGGAAAGCATACCTTGAAGAGGCCAGATCTCAAGAAGCAAGCGATGATTGAGATTGTTTCCTATCGCATTATATTTTAGATCATAAACACTTATCCGTTATACTGAGATCAAAGTTGTATGAGGGCTCTTTGTTTAATCACGGTTAAACCTGGAAAGGTAGATAATGTTGTTACAATACTGCGTAAGGTACGCAAAACTATCAAGGAAATCATGGTAGTAACTGGTAGAGCAGACATCATAGTAGTTCTACAAGGCACAATAGATGAGATAAATAATACGGTCATAGATTTTAAGAAGATAAAAGAAATAGGCTCTACAGAGACGTTAATAGAGGTGGAGGTGGATTTGGGTTGGTCAAAGCCGTAGTCCTAGTTAAATCCCCTAAAAAGCTGATTGCAGCCAGGCTACGCATGGTAAAGTCTGTCTATGACTCTTTTGCCGTAAGCGGTCAATTTGATGCAGTGGCATTAATTGATGTTAAGGAACTGTCTGAAATCAAGGAGGTTACAACTGAGATTCAGAATATTAAAGGGGTAGAGAGAACTGAGACCATGGTTCAGGTGGTTTAACACAATGGTTTTAACATTGGGGGATATAGATGTCATATGAACATAAAGCATCTCGGCAGCGTAATAATAGCGGTTTCTAATTTAGAAAAATCTGTTCAGTTTTATAATGAAGTCATAGGTCTTCCTATCAAAAATAAAAGAGGGGATTGGGCAGAGCTTGGAAGAGATGGAGCTACTTTGATACTGCACCCTGCCTCAAAACCGATCAATACCGGAACATCAATTGAGAATGGCATTGTAGTAGGTTTAGTTGTAGGAGACATAGGCTCGGCTGTGCAAGAACTTAAATCAAGAAATGTTGCAATATATCGAGACATTGCTTCGCATAAGGTAGGAAAGAATTGCATAGTTCTAGATCCAGATAAATACATGATTTCTTTATTTGAGCCATCATATGAAGGAGGCCCTCAACAAGCTCGCGGCTTCCATGGGTTTGCACCTGTCTAAACTATTTTTTTAATTTTAGAAATAATTTTCACAGTTGCATCAGGAGTAATGTTTCTATTCAGTGATACATAATAAATTCCCTCTCTACTTTGGAAAACCAACAGTGTTACTTTATCATGCGCGAATGTTGCATAGTCCATCCCCCCTATTGCTGCATCAATTTTATTGCGCATATTGAACAAGGTAGACACTAGAAAGAATTCGTTTCTTGCAGCTTCGGATTTTAAGAGAATGCGAGTTCCAGGTTTTATCATTCCAGTTAGAGTTCTTCCATACTGGTTTATGAGTCCAACATATCTGATGGAAGAAGACAAATTTAGAATACTTTGACATTTTTTCTTATACGTTGAGATTTTTTCAACCCAGTTTTGATTAGGCGTTTTATTCACATAATTAATAATAATTCATGGCCTTATAAAGTTCGACCTAGATTTTCTTTTCTTTGTTATTGGCGTTTTTCAAAAGAGTATTTTCTTTCTTTAATCTTTCATTTTCTTCTTGTAACGCATCTATTTGATGAGTTCCTTTATGCATGGGATGACCAGGCATGAATTGATTCGGTGTTAGATTGAACAATCCCATTGCATAATGCTGAAACATTTCATGGTGATTGTTTAGCCTATTCATCATAAGATCTTTGTCATGCATTATCGCATCTTTAATTTTACCAACGTTTGAGATGCCAAGCGGTGGGGTTGCCCTAGGTGGAAGTCTTGGAAAAGCAAATGGGGACATAGTCATCTCAAATGGATAACCAAAATAGGAGGTTCTTTTAGCATGAAAATAATCCCACATTTGGAGTAGGTCAGCCTGGCCCTTATTTCATGTTTACGCACGGATTTATTCATTAGATAACTAATCATGTCAAGTGTTAGTCATTTTTTATCAATTTACGTTGATCGCAGATCCTTATAGAATAGTCAGATCGAGATCAAAGAAATGACAAAAACAATATCATTAAGCTGTATAAAATGTAAAAAAAATATAGGTTCTACTGATTTGTACAAAATTGTAATGTACATTGTTGATCAAAAATTTACCGATCATCATTATGAGCATGTAGAATGTCCAGACAGATTTACTACTTAAACATGTAATGCATAGACACCATAGATTTTTCCAGTTTCTTTATCATGATAGTTCCATTGGTTTCCGTGCCATTCTACTTTTTTGAATAGATCTTTTAATGAGGGATGAAGTTTTTCGTAGACGTCTTCACCAATCAATATTTGGTTAGGTCTAGCTAGTGCAGTGATCTTTGCAGCAATGCTGACAGCTGGACCCAATATGTCCACATGCGATCTAGTTTTGTCTGATCCATATCTGACAATTGCGTTTTCACCAAAATCCATTCCTATTTTAACCCGCAATTCAGGATAATCATATTCACTTAGGATTGGGTTGATCCCCCTTTCTATTACATCGATCATTGTCTTGGCACAATTAACTGCGTTATCGGAAACAACGAGAGGATTTTCTTCAGTTACAAAGTATCCTATTACAGCATCTCCGACATATTTGAGCACATATCCACCATAATTTTTTATTACATATCGCATCTCTTGCGAAAACGAGCTGATAATGATTCCTAGTTTTTCAGCTGGAAGTATCAATGACATTTCTGTGGAACCGACAAGATCGACGAATACCACTATCATATGCATTCTTTGTGAGACATGCTCACGCAGAAACTGGTCAGATTCATCTACCAAGTAACCATATTCGTATCCTTTTTTCAGAGAACCCCAGACTCTTTTTTGTGTCTCTTTAATAAGAGATTCCGCATCTAATGATCCAGTTCTGCCGCCGCTTAACATCATATCCACTATGTTACTAGGCGAGGATTTCTCTTCAGGTTTAATTTCTGGTTCTTCACTCATATTCGGTCACTCTAAAGGAAAATTGACACCGCATACTGGGCATTGTCCTCTCTCACCTTTGTATTTTATATCAAAATATTGTACAATTTCTACGTTACAATTCCAACATATTATTTTCTTAAGGGAAGATTTGGCCATCTTGCGGTACAAGTAAAATTGCGCTGTATTGATATTTAAACTACCTATCAATTTTATTTAAGAACAATTAGGAAAATACGTGCAGATTCCGTCAAATTCAACAGATCATTTCGTAAAATCACTCTCAGAAAAAGGAGAAGAGGTACGCCAGTTATTTCTCGTACATATGCAGAGCATTACTAAAAGAGTACCAGTAAAAGTGATGCTCGGAGATGGTACTGTTTCTGACCAAGAATCTTTTGATCCTACCATGGTCAGGCAATTTTATGATGTTATTCTGAGAAGACTTGCGGATTGGATTACAAGTGGTGTGTCTGCTACTACCGACCAAGATTTGAGACGTAGTTTTATCAAATTTGAAGTAAGTGAAGGCAATTACATATTGTCGTGTCACATGTCACTTCAATACCACGCATTATTATTTTACAAGCCAGTTCATAGAGTGATCGATATACAAAAAGAACTATCCGAAATAAGTGATAAAATAAAACATCATCAAGAAAACATGATACCAAAAAATGACAAGGTAATAGAAGAAAAATTGAAACAGAGAGGATATGAGAACGTGGATCAGCAAAAGCTTTTTGAAATCTTGTTTGAACACAATGATTTGACACAGGAATTAACAGACATATTACAATCAAATCAAAATCAAATAAATGAACTTGCTGAAAATCAAGTAGCGCTTTTCAAGGAATTAGATAGTCTGTTAATCGAGATATACCATACAACTCCCACAATGATCGACGAGATGAAGATGATTGCCGCAGAAGAAGGATGTTTGTGCGTATTTAATTTAGAATACTCAAAGGGCAACATAAGAGAGGGAAACATCAATGTAACTAGAATTTCAACTAAAGTAAAAGATAGTTTGTTGAATCGTATGAATGAGATCGTAACAGCCATGAAATTCTAAAATATATTTGTGTGCGCATCGTTTACTGATATCTAGTCCGAAATAACATTGACTAAGGTTGAGGACTACATACAAAGGCGAATAATATACTGTATTTAAGTTGGAAATCTCAGGCCATTGATTGTTTTCCCATATTCCTGAGAATCCTATTAAAAAAGAAACCAGAACATAATTTTTATACTAATTGCATCTAAAACGCAAAAATGCTCAACGTTTTTTGTCCCTTCACTATTTAAGAAACCAAATATACGGTTACTAAAGTAAGATAGTATTGAACCAGATTTATGATAAGATTGTAAAATCACAAAAGATTCAAGGCAATGTCATTCGCCGAACTCCTCTTGAATTATCTCGAACTTTTAGCCAGATGCTGGGCGCTCAGATTTATCTGAAATCCGAATGTTTGCAAAAAACCGGCTCTTTTAAGGTACGCGGTGCATATGCAAAGATTGCTACCTTGTCTGCAGAAGAAAAAAGAAAAGGAGTCATTGCGGCATCAGCTGGAAATCATGCACAGGGCGTAGCATTTGCATCAGCATTGGAAAGAATTCCATGCACTATTGTTATGCCAATTACTGCATCGCCTGCCAAAGTAGCTGCAACAAGAGCTTATGGTGCCAAAGTTGTACTACATGGCACAATATATGATGAGTCATGGGCAAAAGCACAAGAACTATCCAAAAGTACGGGGGCTAAGATAATACATGCATTTGACGATGAGAATGTAATTGCAGCCCAAGGAGTAATCGGATTAGAAATAATGCAAGATCTTCCAAACGTTGATGAAATCTATGTCCCAATAGGCGGCGGAGGACTTGCCGCAGGAATCCTAAATGCAGTAAAAACAAAAAAACCGCACGTCAAAGTCATAGGAATTCAATCATCCGCGTTTCCGGCAATGAAAAAATCATTTGATTCAGGAAAACTTGAAACGGTAAGAGGGCAACGAACAATCGCCGACGGCATATCAGTAAAGAAACCAGGAGAATTAACATTCAAGATAATTGATGAGTTAATAGACGACATTGTACTTGTGGATGATTCACAGATTGTCAAAGCAATGTTTCTCCTCATGGAAAGAGCAAAGATGGTTGTAGAGCCAGCGGGAGCAGTGAGTCTTGCATATATTCTTGATAAAAAACCTACCAAAGGTAAGAAAGTGGTACCTATACTCTCAGGAGGTAATGTAGACATGTATTTGTTAGGTCAAATAGTCGCCAAAGGCCTAACTGAGATGGGAAGGATGGTCAAAATATTCATCGTACTTACAGACAAACCTGGGGCCCTAAAGGAAGTGGTGGATGTAATATCTTCGCTTAGTGTCAATATAGTGGAGGTTGCCCATGATAGGCTGAGTTCAAACATACCAGCCGGAACCGCAGGTGTAACTCTTAGCCTAGAGACAGAGAATCCAAGACATGCAGAACGTCTCATAACAATTCTAAAACAACGAAATATACTATTCAAGATAGTCACCTAAAGTTTCAAAGTTAGGATTAAAAATATCACAAATTGGCAATTATCAGATAAGAGTTGAAGCCAAGTATTATACCAACAAACAAGAATGAAAGAATAGTAGTACTCTTCCGGTTAACAAACTCTCCCATCATAGTTTTATTTCTTGAGAAAAGTACCAATGGAATCATTGGCAATGGGATCATTAAACTAAGTATAACTTGACTGCAAATCAATATGTTCAACGGATTAACCCCTATCAATATTGCAATTGTTGTTGGGATTACATTTACGAATCTAGTTATGAAGCGCCTAACCCATACATTTGTCTTTTTTCCCAATAGACCTTCATATATTGCCTGGCCAGAAATAGTTCCAACCACTGAAGAAGAAATTCCAGAAGACAGCAAAGTTGTGAGAAAGACAACTCCTGCCCCTATACCAAATAGGGGAACTAATGTCTTGTATGCGTCTGATATGGAGGAGATACCAGAATTGTGGGGATGAAATGCAGCCGCTGCCGTTATCATTATACTTGCATTAACCAATCCGGCAATTGTCAAAAGCAAAATGCATTCATACAGATGAAATTTACGTGCCTTTCTTTTTTCAGAAAGTGGTTTATCATATACCTTTCTAGCAGCAAGTGAGGTATGTACAAAGAGTGCATGCGGCATGACCGTAGCACCTATAATGCCAACTGCAATCATGAGAGCACTAGAGTTATTCAGTACAGGCATAACTGAATGATATGCAATTGAAGGCAGATCAGGCTTTACGAGAAAGAGTTCATACAGATATCCGATTCCAATGATTGACACAAATAGCATAAACATTCTCTCTACAACGCGCAATTTTCGTGTTGTAAGTGTAAGTATCAAAATAACGTCCAACGCCCCAAATATGGATGCATAAATTAATGGAACACCAAACAACAAGTTCAACGCAATAACTGTTCCTAGATACTCTGCAAGATCAGTAGCTGCAGCCGCAGATTCAGCTGCAAGCCAATAAGGAATTATGTATATTTTTTTCTGGAATTTCTCCCGTAATATTTCTGGAAGAGATTGACCAGTAGCTATGCCTATCTTTCCAGACAGATACTGGAGTAACATGGCCATTATACTGGCAAGCCAGACTACCCAGAGCAGGTTGTAGTTATATGATGCGCCCCCTTGAATATCAGTACCATAATTTCCAGGATCCATGTAAGCAATACTAACGATTACAGCTGGTCCCATGTATGAGAATAGTTGTGCTACTCTGCTACGCTGATAGGCATTTTTGATCTTGGATAAATTATTTGACTTGGCAGTACTTTCAGTCATTGTTTATGATGTCAGGTATTTCAGACTACATATAAAATTTAGCTTAGGCTACATTATTTAGCTTAGTCTAAATTCCAACATACCAAAGAAAGATATTGTCGCATGTCAAAATTGGAACAATGGCAAAATTGAGTACTCATTGGGTTGGTAGTTCTTTTCTCAGGTGGTCAGATATAGAACACGACATAAGAATTCTTACAAAAAAAGTGAGGGATACAGGTTTTGAATTCGACAAGATAGCTACTGTGTCAAGAGGTGGGTTGATTCCTGCAAGATTAATGGCAGACCAATTTAACATCAAAACAATACTAGTAGACAAACATCACGTGCCTCCAAATACATTATTTGTGGATGACATATATGATTCAGGTAAAACATTCAAAAACATAATTTCTCGAACCAAAACCCCTCATATTTTCTTATATGTAACACTAGTGGCAAGAAAAGGAACAAAATATCCAAAGCAACTAGAGTATGCTAGAAAAACTAGAGGCAACGAATATGTAATATTCCCTTGGGAAAAAAAAGAGCAACACCAAAAATCATATAAAATCAGTAATAAAAATACACCATATAGAAAACCTAAAAATAATTAATCATTTTACATCAAATTACAAATGGCATTTGGTGGAGACGTTGACACACTTAGCTTAACATTCGACAAGTTGCAGTATATTTTTAACGGGTATGGCCAAATTCGCGATTCTTTTCTAGAACTAGTTGCGGCACATAGACAAGGAAAAATCACATACATTGAATTTTTTGATAAAATTCAGGAAGGAGTAATGAGATTTTCTGCTTTAGAGTTTTTATCAATAAAGTCGATATTTGAGATAAAAAAATCATTAGACAGAAGATCAGGAGTTATCAAAAATGACAATAATTCAAACATTCAATCCAATTCTATACCTTCACCTACAGGTCATTCAATCAATTCGTTTATTGTAGCCGGAGTCTTACCTACACTAAATCAGGATAATTCACAGAAAAATTACAGCGAGATAAATTGCCCGCAATGCAAAACACCAATTAAAAAACACGTTAATTTTTGTACCAATTGCGGAGTAAGAATACAGTGAAATTACAAAATGGAACCAAATAGTCTTCTTAGTTTTCTGGCTTCATCTGCTTGGCTTTGCGTTTTGCTATTGCCCCACTTATTATTGAAGATATAAGCAATACAAAAGCAATTTCAGTATAATATGAATAACTTGAGCTTTTCATATTCAGAAATGAAAAAATAATTAAAACAAATCCGATAGCAGCCAATATAAAACTCAATACACCTAGGTTATTTTTTGCCGTGATTTCTCTCAAATTGTATTGTATTTCAATGTATCAAGACTTAATGGATCGGAAGGGATTTGAACCCCTGACCACCGCAGTGTGAGTGCGGTATCCTACCAGCTAGACCACCGATCCAAGCCTCTTGAAATGTAAGTACCTATTTTGTCTTTGCACTAGTTACAATCACAATGACAAAAATTTCATCCTAGAAAGTTTCTTTATATGGCATAAGGTTTAATTCAATAACAAGTTCAAGTGCAGAGCATGCGCATATTACAGCTTCATTGCGACTACATAGAATTCACACCGATTAAAAAAGAAATAAAATCAGCAGAAGAGAT
>DATFDB010000147.1:0-4696 GCA_035252445.1 Nitrosotalea sp.
CTTGCTCTAGTGCCATTCTTGCATTTCCTAGCATCTTTGTGACCTTTCTAATCTCAGCCAGTTCATTTGATAGAACTCTACTTGTGCTAGCATCGTGGTGCTGCATTGCGGCTACGATTCGCTTGAAAAGCTGCTCATCTCTTTGTCTCAGCTTTGTCAGCATAGCATCCATCTTCGATATTTGACCCTGTAATTTGTTCACGGCGCCTTCAATTCTAGGTTTGAGTGCACCCTGTGGTTTTACAGTTTCACGTAATTTTTCGGTTATACCTACAGACTCAGGACGAGTCCAGGTCTTATCGAAGCCGGTCATGCGTGCTAGTTTTAAAGTTAGTTCTTAATGGCAGGTGTATATTATCATCAACTTTAGGCTAAATTTAGCTCACAAAATAAATCCGCGATGATTAGTTTGAAAGTATGGCAAAAATTGCAGTCTTTGATTCCGGCCTTGGCTCCCTTTCTGTAATAAAGCCAATTCAAAAAAAGTTAAAGTTAGAGATAATCTATTTTGCCGACCAAGAGAGTTTTCCGTACGGTACAAAATCAACTGGCGAACTAAAAAAAATCATCAAATCAACTATTAAAAAACTAAAAGAAAAATTTGAGCCAGATTTGATAGTAGTTGCATCAAACACGCCATCTCTTTTATTGAATCCAGAAAGACAAAAAAGAGTTTTAGGAATATATCCACCTCTAAAAGATGCTGTAAAAAAAACTAGAACAAAATCAATGGCAGTCCTTGCTACTAGATCAGTTGTTGAAAGTAAAAAATTGCAAAATTACATCAAACAGCAAGTTCCTACTGGAATTAAGGTGATCAATATTGATGCATCGCTATTGGTAGACCTTGTAGAATCTGGCAAGTTTATTTCAAAAAAAGAATTTTGTAAAAAACAGATTAGAGTTGTATTACAGCCAATTCAAAAGGAGAATGTTGATGTCGCTACATTATCTAGTACACATCTTCCATTTCTGCTTCCAATTCTAAAACAAGTATTTCCCAATATAACATTCATCGATCCTGCAGATTGCCTGGCAGACAAAGTTTTGCTGCTTTTAAAAAATAAAAAATCAGATACAGGTAAGTTAAAGATCTTTGCATCAGGTGACATCAAAGTTTTTCATGACAAGCTACAAAAAATAGGAATCAAAAATAAAGTATTGAAGCTATGAAATGATTTTGGCTTTTCTGTATCCATGACTAAATGTCTTGTCATATAGCCTAGAGTATTCATACTGTTTTGGATTTACTATATCACCAATTATTATAATTGCAGTTTTTGTAATTTTTTCATCTCGAATTTTTTTTGCAATGGTCTCTAGCGTACCGGTTATCACTTTTTCATCTTTCCAACTTGCTCTATAGATTGCAGCTGCTGGAGTTGATTTTGAATATCCTCCCTTGATAGCTTCTTTTACAATGTCAGATATCAGATGTACGCTTAGATAGAATATCATGGTAGCTTTGTGCTTTGCAAGCTCTGAGATTTTTTCTCTTGTTGGAACTTTGGTCCTTGATTCTGCCCTTGTGATAATAATGGTTTGAGTAACTCCTGGTAACGTGAGTTCACAGCCAAGTGCAGCGGCAGATGCAAGAAATGAGGTGATTCCAGGCACGACTTCAAACTGTATTCCATCTTTTTTGAGATTGTCAGTTTGTTCCCTTATTGCTCCATAGATAGAAGGATCACCATCATGTAATCGAACAACCAATTTTCCCTGCAATGCACCGTCGCGTAAAATTTTAAAAATTTCCTCTCGTACTAGCTTTGCGGCATCATACAGTTTGGCTTTTTTACAGAGACGAACAATATCATTTGGAATCAAGGACCCTGAATATACAACAATGTCAGCTTTCTGAATTAATTTTTTTGCCTTTACTGTGAGAAGGTCAGGGTCTCCGGGGCCACAACCTACAAAGTATACATTATGCACGTTTTACCACCATTATAGAAAAGTACTTGCTGGTTAACGTGTCCTTTGTTACTTCACCTAACGTTAACTTTTTGACAATCTCTTCATTTGTTCCCACGTCTTGTGCTATGGCAAAAAGCGAGCTGTCAGGAAAGCCAGCCTCTCTGAGCAGAGTGATGACTTGATCAAAATATCTACCATCCTTTAGAAATATCATGGTGTCACAGTTCTTGGCAGTCTCTTTGACTCTGGAAAGATCATAGCATGCAGGTATTACTGCAACTGTTTCATCACCTTCTGCTATACTTATTCCAACTTTGGATGCAAATGCAAACATGGATACTATTCCAGGAATTACTGTTATCTTGATTTCAGGATATTTTGATTTGAGCTCGCGTTGAATGTAAATCCATGTGCTGTATAATGATGGATCTCCTACTGTAAGATATACAACATTTTTTCCATCCTTGACTTTGTCTGCTATTATGCGTGCATTGTTTTCCCAAGTGTTTTCAAGCGTTTCCTTGTCTTTTACCATTGGAAATACTAAATTTGCAATATCTGGTTTCCGGGAATTATCAACTAGTGATGATATTATAGAATATGCTATGCTTTCTTTTCCTTCCTTTGATGTGGGGCACAATATTACGTCAGCATTCTGAATGGCTTTTACTGCCTTTACTGTAAGAAGGTCAGGGTCTCCGGGGCCACAACCTACACATGTCAATTCAGCCATTTACAAGAGACCACATTTGTGCCTAATTAAAAGTTAGATTTTTGTTGCAGAAATTATAGTAACTGGATTTCTGGCAAGCATCATGGTACCAGTAGATGTCTTACGACTCTTGGATATAGTGACTTGAGTTATATCTACAGATGAAAACTTGAGTTTTTCCATGGTTGAAAGTACTGAGTATAGAGTTTCAATCAATATAGTTCCTATCACTATTCGTCCTCCTTGTTTGAGCTTTGTTTCACAGAGTTTTAGTATGTCAGATGTTTCTCCTCCCGTTCCGCCTACAAATATCACATCAGCTAGAGGAAGCTCTGAAATTTTTTCTAATGCATTTCCCAGGATAACTGTAACATTTGAGATTTCAAACTTGGCCAAGTTTTTCTTGGTGAGTTCTATTGCTTTTGGATCAATATCAACTGCAAAAATTTTTCCTGAATGTCCTATCTGATAAGCCGCTTCTATTGATACAGATCCGCTTCCACACCCAATATCATATACTGTCTGGCCTTCACAAAGTCTACCCTTACTAATTTGAATTACTCTAGCTTCTTCTTTTGTAATTGGTACTTCCTCGACTCGCTCAAACAGCTCGTCTGGAATGCCCGGAGTTTTATGCTTCCACATCTTTGCTTGTATGAAATTCTATTTGGTATTTTAGTACTGCTAGTGCACTATCATAGAACTGACATCTGCATTGATTATTGTATTTACTAAAATCCAGCTGAATATGAACATCAGGAAATAGCTACCATATCCCGTAGTGACAAGTTTTCTTTTGTCTGATGGCAACAGTGGTACTCGAAATGTCTTGGCAATACCATATGAGACTATGAACAATACAATCATTATTCCAAATCCGACAAATATTCTCTCATTAGTATCTAGTGGGCTTCCAAATACGGCGGAAATGATTCCTGCCGATATGCCCAATCCAACTCGTAGCCAAAATACCTTGTCAAGACCGCGCTTTATCCTCGATTCATCAGTATCTGCAAGTCGAGGCTCCTCTGGAGGTGCATCCTTTGCAGTATTATCATTTGGTTCTGGTTTCTTATCGTTATCTTTGCCTTTTGGATGTCTTACCAAGTAAATTTTCAAACTCACTCAGCTAGTTCCGGTTTAAAATGTTTGGTTAAAACCCTAGAAATAGCAAAGAGTATAATTTTGGAAGGATAGCAATTTAGTATGACCCTTGCAGGAATTGAGCTTTGTTACCTAGTAAACGAGATATCCAATAAAACAAAGGATTACTATGTAAGCAATATTTACGGTATAACTCGTAATAGCCTACTTTTCAAGTTACACCATCCCGAAAAACCTGATCTATTGCTTATGTTTTCCACTTTTGGATTTTGGGTTACTAATGTAAAAATAAGTCAAATGGAAGAAAACAGATTGGTAAAGAGACTCAGAAATGATCTATTGCGTGCAAAAATAATAGATGTCAAACAGATCGATAACGAAAGAATAGTTCAGGTTACGTTTAGTGGCTTTAATCAAGAATTTATTCTGATTGGAGAATTTTTTGGAGATGGTAATATTATACTATGTAACAAGGAATTGAAGATATTGTCATTACTTCATTCAATTGATGTAAGGCATAGAAAGTTGGGAGTTGGCTTGACATATGTGCCTCCGCCATCAAGTGGTTTGAATATTTTCACAATAGCACAAAAAGATCTAGAGGAGATAAAGTCAACATCTACTGTAGCAGTAAGATGGATAGGAAGGACACTTGGACTGCCTTCAAAATATGCAGAAGAGATAATGAAAGTCTCAGGAATAGATTCTCAAAGATTAGGAAATACATTGTCAAACGATGAGATTTCCAAGATTTACCAAGTTACAAAAGACATAATCGGAAAAGTTGCAACTGGAAACCATGATGTTTATGTTGTTCGTGACAGCAAAGGTGCAGATGTATATCCAATACCACTTGGAGAGTTTTCACAAAAAAATGTCACAAAGGTATCTAGCTTTATGGAAGGATTGGATTCATTATTTTCTGAAAATTTGCTAGAGCAGGGAAAAACATCACAAACTGAT
>DATFDB010000148.1:0-3282 GCA_035252445.1 Nitrosotalea sp.
AAAAAAACTACACAATGTGTGATCTTTTGTTATCATATGACAGAAAATAATATTCTGGAATTATGCTATATTGAAGCAAGAATACAGCCTAATTTCATCGGCGCCAAAGCCTTTTGTAAAATGGGCAGGAGGAAAAAGACAGCTCTTACCTGTCATAGCAAAACATGTACCACAAAAATTTGAGCGATACTTTGAGCCATTTCTTGGAGGAGGTGCAGTATTTTTCAATTTGGTGTACAAGGGAAGAGATTCCAAATGGTTCTTGTCTGACCTAAATTCTGATCTTGTCTTGTCATATGTGACAATTAGAGATAGGGTAAAGGAATTGATCTCTGCTTTAGAATCACATTCTACAAGTTATTTCAAAAATCAAAGTTCGTACTATTATAAAATTCGAGAAAGTGAACCCAAGGGACAGATTGAGAAGGTATCACGGTTACTCTTTCTTAACAAAACTTGTTTTAATGGACTCTATAGGGTGAACAGTAAGGGCAAATTCAACGTACCACTTGGAAAATATGTCAATCCAAACATTGTAAGTAAAGAGAACTTGATTGCTGTAAGTGAAATTCTTCGCTCAAAAGACATCTCTATAAAATGCCAAGACTTTGAAGCTGCTCTAAAAAATGCCACAGATGGAGATTTTGTCTATTTGGATCCTCCATATCAACCAGTCAGCGAAACTTCAAACTTTACAAGCTATACTAATGCCAGTTTTGATTATAGTGACCAAGAAAGACTATATGAGAAATTCAAAGCACTTGATAAAAAAGGCGTCAAGATCCTACTTTCAAACTCCAAATCTGAAGAAATAATGAATCTATTCGAGGAATTCTCTGATAACATAATAGAGATAAACGCAAATCGATTCATAAATTCAGTATCCCAGAGAAGAACTGGGCATACTGAACTTTTAATTAAAAACTACTAGACTATCAATTCCCACATTTTTAGATAAGGTAAAATCAAAGATGTTTTACAGAGTTCAAGTGGACACTGCAAACAGAAAGGAAATTCTACGTCTAGCCGAATTAGCAAGCGTTGATCTCTTGGAGGAGAAAAAGCCCTTGCATGACATACTGTTAACATGCAAAAGCATCGCAAAGTCATTACAAATTTCTGATGAAAATTCGTGGATAGATCTTGAACTTAATGGATACGCAGTCAAGTACAAAACTAGGGAACAACTCTATGACAATCTGCCAGGATATCGGAAAACTGGCTGGAAATTCTACGATCTTTATGGAAATCCCATCTCGTTGCCTTCTGGTATAATGGACATATTTGGAAAATCTACTGTATACCATTCTATCACGGAGCTTGAAAATAGTAATCAGGTCGTAATTGGCAGTCAGTTCTTGGAAATTTTTAACAAATTCATATCTGAGAATGGAATGGACTATGCATCAAAAAACGTGAGAATACATGAAGCAAAAATTTCAAAAAATGAAATAAATAAAGTATTAAGTGGAGTTAAGAGCAAGGCACAAGAATTTCTTGATATTGTGATATCATTTCTTGAATTTAGTTGATTCATGAAAAGTTAATCTTCATGTTCTGCGTTATCTTACCATTGGAAGGGGTTACTAAGAGGAAGACATGAGCTCATTTGGCTCTCTTGGCGGCTTGTTGCTTGGGATTCTGGGTTTACTAGCTGCCGCTTACGGGCTAGGATCTACAGTACCTTATGCAAGCCAGGCCTTTTCGGTAGGGGTTGTGGGCGCTGCAGCAGGTGGAATTATTGTTTGGTTAAGCAGCAGAAAACCTACAAAAAACATCCTTGTTCAACAATATGAAAACAAATCAACAAAAAATGATTCCACACTGGAACTAGTAAAATACAAGAATCTGTATGAAGGGTCTCCTGTCATGCAGAGAACTGTCAACATTGACGGGATAATAATAGAGTGCAACCAAATGTATGTAAAGAATTTTGGAAACGAAAAAAGCGATATCATTGGAAAAACCCTCTTTGACCACGTAGCCGAGAACAATAAAGAAAGCATGCAAAAAACATTTGAGAACTGGAAGAAAAGTGGCAGAGTTGAGAACGAGGAGATCTGGCTTAAGCGAAAAGATGGCAGTACATTTCCAGCCTTGCTTAGTGCCAATAACATATATGATAACAAGGGAAAACTAATTGGAAGCAACACTCTGATTCGAGACATTTCTGAAACTTATCATGCACACAAAATAGTAGACGACCATGAAAGACAGAAAATCCAACTTGATGAATTGAAGAAGATGGATATGCTAAAAGAAGAATTCTACATGACAGTTTCAAAAGAATGCCAAATACCAATAGAAGCAGTAAAAAAATACTGTGACATCTTAAAAGATTCTGCAGCAGGAAAACTAGATTCACGACAAATTGATGCTATAAATGAGATTCACAATAATGCTGGAAAATTGGAACAAATGATACAAGACATAATTGACGCACAAAAACTCAACAGCAAAAAAATGGAATTCAAAAAGGAATTGCTACAGGTTGATGAATTTATGCGCAATCTGGATGACATTTTCTCCCCCATGATGGAAGAAAAGAAGATCGAACTTGTCGCACAGTCCTCTACCAAATATGCACTGAAAAGTGACAAAGGGCGTCTGAAGCAAGTGTTTTCTAATTTGGTGCAAAATGCAGTTGACTTTGTACCGCAAGAGAGGGGCAAGATTGAGATTGCGGCACGTGAAGAAGGTGATTCTATTCTGTTCAGTGTCAAAGACAACGGCATAGGAATATCTGAGAAGAGAAAAGAATCGGTCTTTAAGAAATTTTACCAGGTTGATCTTTCCTTTAAGCGGAAATACGGAGGAAGTGGGTTTGGGCTGGTTATATGCAAAGGTATTGTAGAAAACCTTGGTGGAAAGATTTGGTTTGAAACCAAAGAAGCAGAAGGTACTACATTTTATTTTTCAATTCCAAAATGATAACAGAATCATCATAAAACACAACAAGCTTCGAACGGGATTCGATCCCGCGACCTTTACCTTACCAAGGTAACGCTCTACCAGGCTGAGCTATCGAAGCATGAGATGCTCGCCCTTCTGAATCCTTATTAATCTTACTTGGTTTCAAAATTTTTTTTCTATAAAACGTTTAATTTCTCCAGACTTGTGCTAATAAAACGCAGGAGTCGCCGAGCCTGGCCAAAGAAGGCAGCAAATGGCCTTTGGACGCGCGGGACTTAAGATCATAAAAATGGGTGATCCCGTCTCTTAGGGGTTCGTGGGTTCAAATCCCACCTCCTGCACTTTTTATCTTTGATGTTTTATTCCCTT
>DATFDB010000149.1:0-15311 GCA_035252445.1 Nitrosotalea sp.
CACTTTTTCGTATAGGCAAGTTTTTTGAGGTATTTGAAATAAAAACCAGTCCTCCAAGCAGTAATCCTATTGCAACAATGGCAAGAATCAGATAATTGAATTTCTCACCAAAATACAAAATTCCCCACAAAAATGATATCAGAATACTAAATCCTGCAAGGAAAGGAGATGTTCTAGAAAGCCCAATTAATCTCACAGAATAAAGGGCAAGTACATTTCCAGCAGCCCATATAGCTCCACTCAGCAATCCTGCTGGCGAAATTTGGAATCCCCACAGAAACCCAATCGGTATTGCAAATAAGATTGCCCCTATCCCTGTGGCTCCCTGTAATTGCCAAATATCTGCAACGTTGACCTTTCTAATGGGAACAAAAAAACTTCCCCAACATATGGCTGCACTAATGGCAGGCAGTAAGCCCAATGGATTCAAAACAGTTCCATTGTACGGAGTGCAGTATAACTCAGTTTCTATTTTCTCTCCACTCTAAAGTTTAAGTTGCTGATTCATAATTCTTTGATATGCGATACCTGAACATAGAAAAAGAGGATGGAATTGTTCAGATTACGATAGATAGAGAAGACAAACTAAATGCAATGAGTCTTGATGTCATGAATGAATTTATCTCAGTTTTAGATGAATTAGAAAAAGACTCTTCAAAAGTGATTATAATCACTGGCGCAGGACAAAAAGCATTCTCTGCTGGTGCAGATATTGAATATATGAGCAAGATTGGACCTACAGAAGCAGAAAAATATGCTATTAGAGGCCATGAGGTTCTAAATAAAATCGAAAAACTAGAAAAGCCTGTAATAGCAGCGATAAATGGCTATGCGCTTGGAGGAGGCTGTGAACTTGCACTTTCTTGTGATATTAGATTTGCATCTACAAACGCACAACTGGGGCAGCCAGAGGTTACACTAGGAATATGTCCTGGATGGGGTGGTACTCAAAGATTGCTACGAATAGTGGGTCCAGCAAGAGCAAAAGATCTTATTTTTTCGGGTAGAAGAATTAATGCAGAAGAAGCCATGTCGATGGGGTTGGTCAACAAAGTCTTCTCATCTGAAAATCTGCTTTCTGAAACCAAATCTTATGCCAAAAATGTTGCAAAAAATAGCAACTATGCAATTGGTATATCAAAAATGCTTGTTAATAGAGGAATGGACACAAATTTGGACACTGGTTTAAAACTAGAGATTTATTCTTGGTCTCTTTGTTTTTCAACCAAAGACAGAGAAGCGAGAATGAACTCTTTTCTACATCGAAAATAACTAGATAACAGTAGCTCCCTTACTTGGCTTGCATATTACAGTCGTACATTCTACACCCGCCATAGCAAATCCTCTTTTCATGGCATCTGATATTTTTTTAGGATTGGTAGATGTAGATGCAAATGAAATTACTGATGGCCCAGCACCACTAATTGTTACTCCCATAGCTCCTGCACTGAGTGCTTTTTTCTTTACATTATCAAAACCTGGGATTAGATGTTTTCTTGCTGGCTCTACTATGATATCATTTATGGAATTGCCTATCAGAATTGTATCTTTTTTCATAAATCCTGCTGTTAGTGTGGACGCATTTGAAAGATTTTTGACATGATCTGATAATTTTACCTGTTTTGGAAGAACTTTTCGTGACGCTTCTGTCTTTTTCTGTGGTACTGGAATCTTTGGAATAGCAACACAGAGAACTAAATCTCTGGGAGGAACTGCCCTTATCACATCAAGTGGGTTTGTTCTCACTATGACAAACCCGCCAAGTACAGAAGCGGCAACATTGTCATAATGAACTGATCCTGCGCTAGCTATCTCACCCATTCCTGCAAAATGGACCAGGCTATTTTCATCTAGCTTCAACCTGAAGAGAGCATTAAAAGCAACTGCTGCAGCAGCTGCAGACGCAGCACTACTGCCCATTCCAAAACCTGTTGGAACTCCTTTCTTAATCTTCAGGATCAGACCAGTTTTTATTTTAAACTTTTTAGCCATCTCTTTTATTACAAGTCCTGCCGAGTTTTTTTCAAGCTCTATAGGGATGGAATCAAAACTTTGAATTCTAATCCCACTGCCTTCTTTTTTCAACTGAATTTGATCATAATATGCATCAAGTGCTAAACCAAAAACATCAAAACCGGGACCCAAATTTGCAGTAGAGCATGGAGCTTTCACAGTTACACTTTCAACCATAATCTTCCATCTCTTCTCCCATGTTAAGAATTCTACTCAATGCAGCTTGAAGATTAACCATGCCGTCACCAGTAGCATTTGAAACAGGAATTAATCCTTGAGCAAATCCACCTAAATTCAAACTTCTTAAAAGATTAGTTGCAAGTGTATAACTTTCGCCGTCAGCTTCTTTTGCAATGGCTTCTTCTAAACTGGCCATATTTGTTGACCATTTCAATATGTCTTTAATTTTATCTTCGATGAGATCTATTTTTGTTACCACATTCACCTGTGGCAAGCCTAGACGTAACTTGACAGATGTTGCAAGTAATGCTATTGATACAAAATTAGTTGCGGTTGTAATTAACGAACCATCATGAAGAAATATTGATGTTTTTTGTTCAGTATTTAGGTTTTGTATGAGGAAGGGTCCGCTAGCTCTGTATGCAAATAACTCAATTTGACCGGGAGTATCTATTATTAGGTAATCTGGATTTACATCATCAACTTCACGTTGTAATTCGTCTATCTTGGAAGCAATTAGATCATTTGCCATAATCATAGATCCATTTGGACCTAGATCATACTGTTTCATTATTGATACAATATCTACGTAATCTCTCACATCGATATCACATGTGTATGGAAGATTCTCTACCCCAGGATCCAAATTTAACATTCCAACAAAATGACCATTTCTTGTATAATAATCCAAAACCTTTGAAGCCAAAAGTGATTTTCCAGATCCTGCAGTTCCTACAACAAAAATTGCTTTCATTTTTGATCAGTTATTCCATTTTGAGAGCTTATATTTCCATCCATGAGTATAGCATGCAATGAACTGGAAGCTATTGGCAATACCTGTAAGCGTCATACCCTTTCTGATTATTGCTGCCACGTTTAATGTTAGTCTTGCAAATTTGCTTGCCGTAGGCATGGTTCCATTTATTGGAGCTGCAGTTGCTATGGCCTGTAAACTATTTACTCAAGGTTTGAAATTCAATTACCTAGTTCGAAAATTTTTAGGTCCAATTGATGCAAATTGGAGAACAATTTCTGTGAGAATAGGAAGTGAATTTGTTACATCAACAACTCCGTCTTTTGTAGGTGGCGAACTAGTAAGGATCATGTGGTTAAAAAAAAAGGGCGTCCCAGTTGGAAAAGCATCTTATGTTACAATTGTGGAAATTGTAACTGAGGTTTTAGTAGCGGGAATATTTGCTATTACTGCAGCAGCATTTTCCTTTACATATGGAGCATATGTTGTGGGCATAGCAATACTTGCAGTCAGCCTACCCATCACAGGAGTTTGGTCCTCACTATTTTTCCTATCATCTAAAAGAACGTTTCAGGTTCCTGAATGGATATCAAAAATTGCCATAAGGGTAGGAAAAGAACGTTCTTTGCATTACATTGAAAAGACCAATCTCTGGATGAAAGAAATTTGTGATATGAGCAGAGAAACCCGACACAACCAGCAAATCAAAAAAGCTTTTGTGGTATCAATGATAATCTCGGTATTTACTTGGTCGCTCTACGGGCTTTCATTTATGTTAATTGCAAATGGAGCTGGTTATGTAATTAATTTCTTCCACTCTCTAATGGCTACAATGGCTGCAAATGCAGTAGGAAATCTTCCAGTAACTATTGGCGGCTCTGGCTTGACCGAATTTGCCATATGGGCATATCTTGGGCACCTAAATACTCTGACATATGAAGCTACAAAAGACAGTCTCCAATGGAATATCATTATTGCTTGGAGAATTGCAACTTATCACGTTGGTTTAGTCATAAGCTGGCTGTTTCTCATGAAGGTAGTTTACCCAAGCATCAAAAATCAAAAAACAGCATAGAAAGCACTTTATTTTCATCGTTTTAATTTTTTATTATGAATTATTCAGGTAAAGTAGTTGTAATAACTGGAGCATCAAGCGGTATTGGCAGAGAATCTGCACTTAAATTTGCTAAGTTGCATGCTTCAATTGTCCTAGTTTCAAGGAACAAAAACAAACTTGAAGAGGTAGCAAAAGAACTTTCAAAATTTCAAACTCAAGTTCTTGTATGTGCTTGTGATATATCTCAAAAGGGACAAGTAGATCAAATGAGCAAGCAAGTTTTAGAAAAATTTGGTACTGTTGACATACTGGTTAATAATGCCGGTTTTGGAATTTATGGTAATTTCAATGATCTTAAAGTAGAAGAAGTAGAAGCCCAGATGGCAACTAACTATCTAGGCATGATTTATTGTACCAAAGCTTTCCTTTCAAAAATGTTAGAACAAAAATCTGGTCATATTGTGAATGTGGCTTCTGTTGCTGCAAGTTTTGGTATTCCAGCAATGGCAGGATACTGTGCATCCAAGTTTGCGATGTTGGGCTTTTCAGAGTCCCTATATCATGAATTGAAAGGAAGTGGTGTAGGAATAACAGTTGTAAGTCCAATAATGGTAAGAACCAACTTTTTTGATCATAACTCCTTTAACAAAATGCCAAAATATACTGCAGCTCTTAGTGCCACCACCGTAGCAAATGCAGTTGTAAGAGCGGCTTCCTCACCTAGAATTGAGATTGTAACCCCACAGATTGTAAGAATAGCTATATGGTTTAAAGAGACCTTTCCCTATTTGATAAATCCGATAGTTGGCGAAATCTTCAGAAGGTCAAAATGAAATAAACTTATTTTTATTCGTCTTCCGATTCATCAGAACTGGCGGAATCCGAGTCAACATCCATTAACTCAAGGCCTGCAAGCTCAAACTGATATATTGCATCCATGTCTATCTCCATCTCTTTTTTGAGAAATTCGATGAGCTTTTTGCCTAAAGGCGCCTTGAATACATTTATTGTAAATTCATAAACTGTTCCTTTCATGAGATCTACTGGTTTAACCTTTTTTGGAAGGTCCATACCTTCGATAATCTTTCTACCGTCTTCAAGAGCTTCATAAACCTGAGCGTCTATTTTCATATCCTTATCGTATATCTCAAGTATGTAACCGGTTCTTGTAAACGACTCTGGTTTTCCAAATTTGGCGTTCTTTATTTCATCTTGTGCCCACTTTGGAATTTCTTTAGTCATTTCTACTCACCTGTGTAATTATCCCTGCTTTTCTTTCTTACTTGATTGCCACCAGTCGCGATACTCATCATGTTTATCTTCTCGTGTCTTCTCGCGTTTATTTAATCTGTATTTGATATCACTTACCTGTTCTCTGGTAGCAAATAACCCGCATTTTTTACAAATGAAATGTTTTGTGTTAGGATCAAATTTCATCTCCACTTGAACTTGTTTGGCTGCACACTCGGGACACTCAGTCAATGACGGCGATCACAAGAGTTATCCATAAAAGCTTTTGCTAGTTCTGGTACGCGGTCTATGTCTTCATCCCTATTTGGTCAGTTCGCCCATCGAAAAATGCCGCGTACCAGAATTTGGAATCATCTTTCAAAAATTATAATTCTTTCTAGTTGCCAAGCATTTCGGAAATGATCTCTGTAGTTTTTTTAGTGCCTTCTCTATCATAATTCTTGGCGAATTCTATTAGGCTTTCCTGATATTTGTTATAGTTCCTGTGTATTTGAGAAATTGCCTTTATGGTTTGTTTGATATTTGTAGCAAGAATACCTAGAGTTCTTTCTTCTGCCCATTTTATCTGATTTGTGTGCTCATCATATACTGGAATTCCTATGATCGGTTTTGCTTTTGCACCTAATATTTCTCCCATTGCTGTGTGAGAGCCATTTATCACTGCATATTTACATAAATCCAAGACAGAATCCTTTTCTTGTTCGGAGAGAAATCCTACATCTATCTGAATCCAGTCTATCTGTTTTTCAAAAGCTTCAGAAATAGAGTATGTCTTGCCATCTTTACCTAGTACTTTATCTAAAGAAGGGTCATTTTTTGCATGTGAAACAATCCTTCGCTCATCATTCATTTCAGTAGCACCAAAGATTTTTCCATACTTATTTGCGGTAGCGTTGTTTGTAGATTTATTGCCTGTTATCATCCAATACCCAAAACTATCTGTATTTTCAATCAGTTTTTCCAAGTCAGATTTTGGACCGCGATTAATTATTTTTCCATCTGAAAAATGACCAACATATACTATTTTTTTCTTTAATCTTTCAGGAAAATTCAGATTATATTCACATATGGTGTATGGAGGAGGAGAATCTGCAACGATTATCTTTGAAGCTTTTGCAATATTTTTTGATATATACATCAAGCCGGGATAAAGGAAAGCTTTTGATGCCCAAAGGCGAGGTCTGTATTGATTTGTAACAAAAATGGATTTGACATCTCTTTTTTGCGCTATAATATTTGAACCAACATCACCATCATTGATAACAAGATCAAACTTTTGTTTGTCGTATAATTTCCCTTCATCAATAAGGTATCTTGCCATTACAGAAACAAGAGGAGGGTGTCCTGCTACAGGGAGAAGAATATTAAATAAAGATAATGTAACACTTGGACCACATTTGCCATCTATAGGTGTAGGAATCACTATGTTGTGGAGTTTTTCTTTACTTTCAGGAAATTTCTTAAGAAGTTTTTGGTAGATCTCACCACTACTTGAATAATGAATCTCTAATTCACCGTCCATATTTTTCTGAATAGCTTCATCAAGGGCCATCATTCTAGTAAAGTGGCCATTTCCCCAAGGATTGATGAATCCTCCTATTTTTTTCATGAAGCGACTAGATGGACCCCATTTAAAATCTCAATGATTGGTTCTCAATGAGTCAATAATATCGTATACATTTTTTGGTCCTACAACTATAGATATTGATTTAAGACTTTTCAATGCCTTAGTTACATTATTTTGAATCTTCTTTTTTGAAATATTATTTTTGGAAAACTTTGATTTACTCAGACTTTCTAGATTTGTAAGATATTTCTCTAATCCTATCTGTCTAGAATTTTCTATAATGCTGGAATCCATTCCAGACAATGGAATCCATGGTATCAATTTATTTTTGAAAACGACCTTTGTGTTATATTCTACAAACCATACAGGTAATACAAAAGGTAGAATTGATAGTGCTATACGCTTAATTTTTTTTGAACGAGCGACAGACATTGTAATATTAGTTGCTATTAGAATTTTGGTCAGCTGATCTTGGATTTTTGGAATTTTACAAAAATAAAGCTGAATTTTTTCTTGAACAATAGATGATAACATTCTGTTTATCATTTTTGATGTCTTAAGAAGATCTGAATCGTTTGAATAACCTATGATTATTTTTACATCAAAACCCATCTTGATGCTTTGTAGGCATGTTATTGCCGACAACTCATCATATATGCAACAAAAAATGGTCTCCTTTTGAGAATTATATGGAATACCTCCCAATCCCTTATCCACAAAAACGCAAACATAAGCATAAGATTCTGTAAGATATGTGTAAAGCAATCTATCATGTTCTATTTCTGAACCAGCTTTTACCTGAAGATCAGTCGATTTCTCAATTAAAGTCGCAGTTGCTGTAACTTCCAAATCTTTTGCCAAGTAACGTGAAGACTTTCCTTCAACTTTAATATGGAATTTATCTCCTTTCAGTAATAAATTCATACTAGTATCTATAATTGTAGAAAGTGTTGTTTCGAAATTACTATCGACTTCTTTTGCAATAGCCGTTTGCTCAATTCCAAACAATGAATTAATCGTTGAGGAAACAAGAACAGGGTCGCTTGTTTCTACTATTAACAAGGACTCATTTTTTCGTATAACAGTAAAATCCTGTTTTTTGATTTTCAGAATATTTGATATGTCTTCTTCTAAAACATCTATCTTATTTAACGAGAAAATAGACGGAAAAACAACTAATACGGCTTTCTCCTTCATTTTGTTTTCAATGTTTTGACTCATTTATAATTCTAGGATAGAAAGTCAGACCTAAATAATTATATGACCAAAATGAATGTGTTTTCTTATGCATAGCATTACTGCTGAGCAAATACTGAAGTTAAATGAATCACTAAAGACTCCTCAAGAAGTTCTCAAATGGGCAATAGATACTCTTCATCCAAAATTAGCTTTAGCATCAAGTTTTGGAGCAGAGGACGTTGTTGTAATTGATATGATGATGAAAATAAATCCAAAGTCCAGAATCTTTACGCTTGACACAGGACGATTAAATCAAGAGACATACGATGTCATGGATGAGATAAGAAACAAGTACAACACAAATATCGAAGTAATGTTTCCAGATTCTAATGAAGTTGAACAAATGGTTCGAGTAAATGGCATGAATTTATTTTATCAAAGTATGGGGAATCGTAAGCTGTGTTGTGGTATTAGGAAAGTTCATCCGTTGAAAAAAATGCTCTCAACTCTAGACGGATGGATCACTGGACTACGAGCGGATCAAACTGAAGTTAGATCAACTGCACAAAAAATTGAAATTGATCCACAGCACGGCGATATGATTAAGCTAAACCCAATAATTGATTGGACGTGGGATCAAACTATGGATTATATTAAAAAAAATGGCGTACCATACAATAAACTTCATGATAAGGGATATCCTAGTATTGGATGTGAACCTTGTACACGAGCAATAAAGCCGGGAGAACCACTACGTGCGGGACGTTGGTGGTGGGAAACAGATCCGCAAAAAGAATGTGGATTGCATGCGGAACACGGAAAATAACATTCTAGGTCAATGATATGGGTATAGCACAACCGCATGGAGGCAAGTTAGTAAATAGGATTACAAGTAAGAGCCAAGATGATTTATTTTCGATACAAGTCAATAGTGATCTGGCAAGCGATATTGAGAATATAGCTGATGGCATCTTCAGTCCACTAGAAGGATTTCTCTTGAAGCAAGATTTTGACAAAGTGATTACAAAGGGAAGATTAGCAAATGATCTTCCTTGGACAATTCCTATAGTGTTTGATACTGATAAAGAAACGGCAACAAAGATGAAAGATGCAAAAGATGTTGCCCTAAGTGTTAATGGTACAAATTTTGCTGTACTGCATGTTGAAGAACTCTACACTTTTGATAAAAATGCAACTGCTATGGGTGTTTATGGTACAACCGACGAAAAACATCCAGGGGTAGCAAAAACAAAATCAATGAAAGAGTTTCTGGTTGGGGGTAAAATTGACTATATTAGAAGACCTGACGAAACACCAATTCGAAGATACAGAAAAACGCCACTGGAAACAAGAGATCTATTTGAGAAGGCTGGTTGGAAAACTATAGTGGGTTTTCAAACTAGAAATGTACCGCATGTTGCTCATGAAATGCTTCAAAAGGCATCACTTAACACTCATGATGGCCTCTTTGTTAATCCTCTAATAGGCAAGAAGAAATCAGGTGATTACAAGGACGAAGTAATAGTTTCAGCCTATGAAACTCTGATCAAATATTACTATCCACAGAACAGGTGTCATCTTGCTACTTTGCATACGGAGATGAGATATGCAGGTCCAAAAGAGGCTATTCATCACTCTATAATGAGAAAAAACTTTGGATGCACTAATATCATAATTGGCAGAGATCATGCTGGTGTAGGAACATATTACGATCCCTTTGCATCTCAAAAAATATTTGACAACTATCCTGACATTGGAATTGAACCCATCTTCTATCCTGCATTTTTCTATTGTAGAAAATGTCTGTCTTTTGCAAGTGAGAGAAACTGTCCACATGGACAAGAATTTCAAGAACAACTTAGTGGTACTAAGCTTAGGAACATGATTCTTGAAAAACAAAATCCCTCAGAATACATGATTCGACCCGAAGTATCTGAAATTCTCATGAATTGGAACAATCCCTTTGTTGATTAATTCAACAACTGTTTAATTTACTCTGCAACTTGCTTTCATCATAATATTGTGTAATTTGATTGATCGATAATGGATTATAGTTTCAAGTATTCTAATTTTTGAAAAATATGGTTATGTTGTTATAACCCCAAAAAGCAACAAAATCATGCGAGGCATAATACTTGCACTTTTACTAATAACTCCATTCTTGCCTGTATATGCACAACAATCTACAATGAACAAATCTGTGCACTATGATACTGTCGAAGTTCCTTCTGAGGCGTTTAATGTTGTAAGAGATAATGCTACCGTCATCAAGCTACCTCATGAACATGTTACTAATTGGCAACTTACTATAGAAAATAAGCTCAAGTATTCAAATCCACATGGAAATGCAATAATCAGATTGTATGAAAATCCCAATGAAACAAAATTCATCGAAGTTGGTATGGGCAGCCCTCCAGATTACCGACTATGGATAGCAGTAAACACACCTGAAGATGGATACTTTTTGATTCACGACGAAAAGACTGGTGGATGGAGTCCAGGCCAAATTGTAACAGTACAACACTCTAGTAATGGCGGACTCTCTGCAACAATAGGTCAACAAGTACTTGTTGACAATTTAGATGTGGCGGGATTTACAGTAAGAGATATTGAAGTGGCTGGGCTAGATTCTGCTTCTGATCCACCTACTACCTCATCTGGAAATGTTGCCATAAACATTGTTTCAGGTGATCCTGCAGCCAATCCGATCTTCTACATGCCCTTTATTGTAGTTGGCGTAACAGGTGCCTTGATTGGAATTTTAATAAAGACTAAGAAGAGATAGTTTTGTAATAGTTACATTCTCTCTTTATCTTACAAACTGTACACATTGGAGATATGGGTTTGCAGATATTTTGACCGTACATAACAAAAGTGTCATTTATTCTAATCCAGTGTTCTTTAGGGATTTTTTTCATAAGCTCAATCTCTGTGTCCTCTGGAGTCTTTGTTTTAACCAGACCCAGTCTATTTGAAATTCTGTGTACATGGGTATCAACAGGTATGGCAGGTTTGTCAAATGCATAAACTAGAACGCAATTTGCAGTCTTTCTGCCTACCCCAGGTAATTCAATTAATTTATCCAATGCTTGTGGTACCTTGCCGGAATATTTTGAATCTATTATAGAGGCTACCTCGATGATACGCTTTGCTTTTACATGATAAAATCCTGTTGACTTGATAATTCTCTCGACATCTGAAACTTTTGCTCTGGCCAGAGCACGTGCTGTCTTATATCGCAAAAATAATTTTCTGACTACTGCAGACGTGTTCTCATCTCTAGTTCGCGCTGAAAGTATGGTGCCAATAAGAATACTCAAAGGACTCCCATTTTCAGCCTCGCGCAACTCACGCAATGCAGTCATCCGTGGAGGCTTGACTGTATTCATGGTATCTAACATACCATCAAGAATTTTTCTTATTTTGTCCAATTGATAATATGTTGATCGAATAAGTATTATTATATCTGTTCCAAGGTGAATACCACGTTGGAGCTTACAAAAGAAGAAGAATCTGCACTTAATGGAAAATATGGAGAAACTCTTGCGCTTGCATATAGAATTCTTGTAGCAATAGGAGAAGCTACTGGAGCTGATAAACTCATCCCAGTCGAGTGGGCGCATCTATCGGGAGTAAATTACAATACAATAGGTGATGCAGGAAATGACTTTCTTTCACATCTCAGTAAAGATGCAAAATTCAAGATAAAGACCACTCTGAACCCCATGGGGTTTGATTCTGATAATGTTTCCAAGTTTAATCTTGATGAGGAATTTATAACAAAACAGCAGAGTATCAGGCAATCATATGAAAAGATGGGCGTAATTCCTTCTTTTTCCTGTATCCCATATGAAATTTTTGAGATTCCAAAAAAAGGCACACAAGTTTCCTTTGCAGAAAGCAATGCGGCAATTTATGCAAATTCAATTTCTAATCTTAAAACCAATAAAGAAAGTGCTTTTAGTGCTCTCGCTAGTGCACTCACCGGCAAGAGCCCACATTCTGATCTACGAGATGAGGAAAATAGAAAGCCAAACCTAACCATTAGGATGAAGACTGAACCTGCTGATGAACTTACTTATGGTTTGCTAGGGTATTTTGCAGGAAAAGTAGCAGGAAATTCAATTGCCATATCTGGAACAAAGGGACTTGATAAACGAAGTTGCAAATCATTGTGTGCAGGAATGGGTACATCTGGAAGATGTGGAATGTTTACTCTTGGAGAGGAAGAAGGTGAAAAGATGGATTTTGATCACAAAGAAATGACTAAGGTCAAAGATGAATTAAACACTTCAGAATCGGGAGATATTATTACACTTGGCAGTCCACAACTTGGACTGGAAGAGATATCTGATCTGGTAACAAAGCTAAAAGGAAGATCATTTACAAAGCGCTGTATGATCTTCTGCCCCAGAGCAATTCAGGGGCAAATTCGAAATTTTGGATATGATAAAGAACTTAACAGAGCAGGCGGAGAAATATTCTACGACTGCTGTACATGTTTAACGCCGCTTGTAGACAAAAAAGATGTTGATGCTGTTGTAACAAATAGCGTCAAAGGGGCATACTATCTAAAAACATCAAATGGTGTAGGTGTAAACTTGAAGAGTTTGCACCAGATTGTTGAGGAGGAAACAAAATGAATGTCAAGGTGATTGTGCGAGGAAAAGCTAATGGCGCTATACTCTGTGCACAAAAACCAATAAATTTTCTTGGTGGTATAGACAAAAAAACGGGACGGGTAAGAGATGAAAAGCATGATCTTTTCGGCAAATTTTTAAGAGATAAGATTCTTGTTTTTCCAAATGGTATAGGAAGCAGCGTTGGTGCGTATACTATTTACTCACTAAAATACAACAAATCTGCACCGCTTGCAATGGTCTGTCTAAACGCAGATATCACTACCGCATCAGGTTGTGCGATTTCAAATATTCCATTAGTTGTTGCTGAAAAGAAAGATTACGATTTGTTAAAAGATGGTCAAGAAATTACAATTGATGCAATAGATGGAAAAATTCTATAACTGGACCCGTATTATGGAGCCGTTTGGTGTCGTTTCTTTGAATACAATTCCTTCAAATTTCGAAATAATCGTACTTCTTTGTTTCCAACAATCCTGAGGAGCTCCTGCCTTTTGGCATGTATGTGAAAGAAACTCCTCTACATTCCATCCATATTCAACAGGTACTTGAGGAAGTAAGAGGCCTGCCCCAAATTCCCATCTTACAATAAGGCCATCTCTGCCAATCTTAATTGCAGACAGATATTCTGATGGATCTTGTATTTTTATCACCTCTGGTGGTGTCAAAACAGTTACTTCGAAGGATATTTTGTTCAACTCATCATATTCTACAGGAGGAAATCTAGGGTCTTCTGTTGCTGATGCTATTGCTGCATTTACAAGAGATTGGTACAGCTTTCTATCTGGGGTAGGGAACCCTATGCATCCTCTAAGATCTCTATCTTTGTTTAGAGTAACGAAGACTCCAGAACTGAAAGAAAATTTTGTTCTTATTTCATCTGAAGGCATGATCTTTTTTCCAGTCTTGAGGTATTCTGTAACGGTTGTTCTTGCTATTTTTACCAGTGTTTCCCCATCATAATCCGATATGGAATTCATTTTAATCTTTGATTTAGTTTATCTACAAATTCTTGCAGTTTCTCAAAATGGGTTCCTTCCCAATAGATCTTTTTACAATCTCTGCAGATCCAAAATTTTTCTTGCCTTTCATAAATTCCTGAGGGAACCTTATTCATAACTCTGATTTTATCAATAGTTTCAAGCTTTCCATTACAGTCTACACATCTTGAAGAATTACTATCAATCATAAAATTGGAAAGGCCAAGCTTCGTCGCAATCTGAATGATCTGCTCAACCTCATCATTGCCTCTAATGAGAACTGTAACAAGGCCTATTTTTTCAGCACTTTTAGAAAGATTTTCATCCTTTGAAATTATGATGCGCCTCTGTTTTTCTGCCATCTTGATCAAATCGGAATCCTCGGCGGAGGATTCGTATCTGGAATCATAGCCAAGAAGACGCATCTTTCTTGCCAAATTTCCAAGCATTCCATCTACAATAAAACTAGGCTTGTGTGAACTCAATATGCTTGACCTGTACCTGACTCTACTATGTGACTATCTCCCGCAGGAAGTGCACGTATAAAATCATCAATATTGATTGCTTTAATTATATCTTGATTCTCTGCATATTTTAAAAACTCTAATCTTATCTTTTTTGCAAGCTCAGTCATATCAACTCCCGATGGTTCTATAACTACATAAATTGAACATCTCATCTTTATTGGAGCTAGTGGACCGCACATGATTGTATAGCTGTCGCCATTTTGATACAAGCCCACTGCAAGCTGAAGATTTGATACTTGGACAAAGTTTCTAGTGCCTTCTATTGGAAATGCACCCTTTGCGAGAAACTGGCCAGTAGGTGCTGCCATCTTGATTTGGCCTGGATTTACCCAGTAAGCATTCAATCCGTATAGTCCTTCTCTCCAAGCCCTGCTGAAACAGACTGTAGCTTGTGCTGTCTCTGTTACACTTGTTGAAACGCTATTTTCACCGTCTTTTAGAATAAAAAATGGTGATCCTACTATCTCTGCATGAAAAACCTTGTCATTATTTCCTAAATGTTTTCTTATTACAGAAGAATTAGAGGAAGAATCGCGTCCACCAATTGCTAAAAGCCCATCTGAAGTGAAAAACCATCGGTATCTTTCGTACCATTCTTTCTTTTTCTGTATGGTAAAAACAATAGAATCCTGTGCTATGCTGGCTTGTTTTCTGAACGCATCAAGATTCTTTTCTGTCTTGTTTTTTTCTAATTCTATTGTATCAATTGCTCTTAACTGCCTTTTTGACTCATTAAACAATACGGAAGCTATAGCTTGAATTGATGACTGTAAACTAATCTTTATCTTATCACCATTAACATTTATCATTGGTATTCCATTCTCTTTTATCAAAGATGAATTGTGTTCTTGTAATAACGATGGAATTTTTGGATCCTCAATTGATGTGATTCCAACAGATGCAGAACCCACTAAAGCTTTGGCCGCCTTGGATATGGATTCTGCCCTCTGCTTGACCAGTAAAATTGCTTTATTCTGTTCCTCAAGTTTATGTTCAAGTTCTATTATTTTTTGACTTACAGTATCAGTTTGTGATGTTTTTCCCTGCTCTAGCAAATTTTCAGAAAATAATGAATCCAATCCTTCCATAAAGCTAGATACCTTTGTGACATTTTTTTGTGAAAACTCTCCAAGTGGTATTGGATATACATCTGCACCTTTGCT
>DATFDB010000150.1:0-8206 GCA_035252445.1 Nitrosotalea sp.
TTTTGTTCCAAAAGGAATAACCGGATTTATTTTAGCAATGGGTATAACATACATTGCGTTTGAAGGATATGAAATTATTGTACAGGCAGGAGAAGAAGTAAAAAACCCAAAAAAGAATATTCCACGAGCAATTTTCATTGCACTTGGAGTAGTAACGGCGCTCTACATAATATTTACATTTGTCTTTATTGGCGGGCTCAGACCTTCTGTACTGGGAGACGAGGTATGGAAATACATTGGAGGTTATCAAGATCTGGGAATTGGAAAAGCAGCACAATATCTTATCCCATATGGAACAATTTTGGTCTTTGTAGGAGGGCTAGTATCAAGTATAGCAGCACTAAGCGCGACTACATTTTCTTCAAGTAGAGTCTCATTTGCCATGGGTAGGCAGTATAATCTACCTTACATTTTCAGTTCAATTCATCCGAAATTTCACACACCGCATTTTGCAATCATTGCTTCTGGATTTATCATGTTGATTATGGCTACTTGGCTACCTCTTGAACAAATCGCACTTGTCGCAGGTGTCATGTTTCTATTTCTTTTCACCCAGGTTAACTGGGCAGGAATTAACATTAGGAGACTTTATGGCCATAAACTTGACTATGGATTCAAGATTCCTGTATTTCCTCTCATGCCACTGATAGGAATATTTGCTAAAGCCGGACTTGCAATATTTCTTTTGATATACAATCCACTAAGCTGGGTAATTGCAATTGTCTGGATACTGATAGGATTTTCAATCTACAAATTATACATCGCAAAAAAAGAGATAGAACACTATGCTCCTCTTGTGGCAAACATAGGTCCCCAACAAAGAAAAGACTATCGCATTATGGTGGTATTCAATAAAAAAACTATTGAAAAACTTGTAACCATTGCTTCAGCCATCTCAAAATCAAAAGACGGTGAAATATCTCTCTTGAACGTGGCTACTATCCCTATACAGATACCGCTTTCTATGGCGCATGGATTTGCAGACCCTGTTATGAAATCTTTTGATGAACTTAAAAAAAGGCCAGGGTTTTCAGAATATCGATATCTTGTAAGGCTGTCGCATGACACAACAGAGGCAATCCTTGCTACTGCTGAAGAACAAGGAATCAATCTTCTTGTGATGGATTTCTATGATCTTAAGAATAATAGAAAGTTACTCTCTCTTACTACATGTGATATTATTGGAGTAAGCATTAAAAAAGAATTTGAAAAAGAACTTTCGCGTGTAGTAGTTGCCTATGATAAGGGAAGGCATTCTGATCTTGGTCTTGAAATCGCAAATTCTTTCTCAACATCTCTTGATAGCAAGATACGAATCGTAAGAGGTGTAGTTGAATCCCCTGAAGAAGAACGTGATATCTTGAGTAGAATTAATGAAAAGATGTTTGATCTTGATCTGAAAAAAATTCCTGTCGAAAGAATTTACCCCACGAGCATGGATGTAACAAAAGACCTACTACAGAATCTAAACCAAGATCCGGAAATAGTGATAGTCGGTGCTGGAAATCAACCTGAACAAGCATTTAGTCCCAAGACAATCGCAATTGTTGAAAAATCAAAGTACAGCGTCTTTGTAGTACGTGATTCAAGATTTTCTAATATCAGAGCTAGGTACTTTTGGAATATGATTGCTCCAAGACTAAAGGAAAATCGCTTTGTTTACAAAGTATATCGTATGACATACGGGCGCATCAAGTCAAGGAAAGGAGCAACTCCTCACGAAGACTATTTTGCACCCAAAATGTAAGTATTGATAATACTAAAATAGAATCCTTCTGACTTGAAAGATGCGAGCCAGTGAATGAGGCGCTGCTACGGCAGAGGAAACTCCTCCCTCCATGCAGCAAGTGATCCGGCGACGGATAGTCAGAGATGACTGACAGCAGAACAGAAAACCATCTCATCTGGGGTGTATACTGTGATGGCAATGCCTGAGGTTTCCAGAAAAGAATGAAAAATCTGCACCACTCGGAGAAAGGCCAAATCAAACAATAAGTGCTGCACTTTGTTTAGGTAGGCCGCATAGCGAAATCTCGTAAAACAGAAGGAGGGTTACTGCTGGCACGCATTTTTCTTTAATTGCATTAGAATTTTTTTTATATTGCTGATCTTTTTGGCTTGTCATCTGGGTTGCTTGGCTGGTTACTTGAGCTTGTAGCTCCACTTGGTTCACCGTCAAACTTGTCTGCCCAATGCTTTCTTTCTTCATACTCTATAGGGCCTGTATCTATTTCTGTAATTGTTTGCTTCATCTTTTTATTGCTCCAGATGAATATTGCAACAGCTATCACTCCTGCAAATCCTGCCATTCCATATACCATCATTGTTGAAGTTCCACCTGCTGTAGCAGTACCTGAAGTTGATGAAGCTTGAGCCGTAGATCCAAACGTCCATCCACCTTGGACTTTGTTTGGATTTGCATGTCCTTCTATGTTAATAGTGCCAGCATTTGCCTGCTCTTTTGTGGAGATGTGATATTTGACAGCATCTGCACCTGTAAAGTCTTCATCAACATTGTTTACATGTAATGTTCCGGAGAATGCGTTGCTAAGGCCTGAAGAAAATGTAGTAACTGCAATTTTTTGTCCTTGGTATCCGTATCCTGCAGTCTCAGTCAATGTATATGCTGGATCAAAGAGTGCGTCCCACTTGTCTACTGGTTGTTGACTGAATAATCCTGTCGCATCAAGTAAATTGTGGGCTTTGAACACATTGAATGCTTCTGTTCCCTTGAGCGCATTATACAGATCAGGCAATTGATTTTGGATTGCATCTACTGGATAATTGATCTCTATTGGTCCATATTGGCTTGTGGTTATGGTTATTGGAGAACTTGCATTGAATGCCATCCATGAGGCATCAAATGTTTCTGGTATGTCTCCGCTAGCCTTGTTAATGACATATCCTGTAACTGTAGGTACGAGTACCACTTTGTAGTCAAAAGATGCATGATCTGAATAACCATTTATGAGCAATTGGTAATCGACTGCTAGATTGGTTATGACTGCTGAACTATGTTCATTTGAGATAATATCTGTGTTAATTTGCTGCATGAATGTTTTAAGGGCAGGGTCGCTAGTTGAATTATCTGAAAATACTATTGTGGTGTTTTTATTCTGAAGTATACTTTGCAATTTACTTCCTGCTGGATAATTGATATAGAAACTCTTTTCAAAATCATAAGTGGGATCAATGGGATTGCCCGCCATTGGCAAAGTAGCACTGAAATTAACTGTTGCGAAACTTGGAGAAACTGTACCGAAAAGTAGCAAGCCTGTTATCACTGAGGCCACTAAAAGTCTCCTAGTCACGTTCCGAGTACTCTCTGAGTCGCTAATAAATCTTAGCATTATTTTTTACAAATATTGATTTTCTAAATTTTTATTGGCAAGAGTAATATGTTTGGCATCTTAGTAACTTTCAGGGATCTGAAAATTTGATAACAATTCTTGCAGGTGGAACAGGTTCTGTAAAACTTGTCCGAGGAATAGCCTCTCAAACTCGTGACCTGTCTGTAATTTCCAATGTAGGTGATAATTATTGGTTGTATGGTCTTTACATCTGCCCTGATATTGATACGATGCTTTACGGTCTTGCTGATATTCTTGATACAGACAAAGGATGGGGGATAAAGAAAGACACGTTTGGATTCTTGCGCCAGATGGAAATGCTGGGGGAAGAAACGTGGTTCAAAATAGGGGATAGGGATGCAGCTATACATCTATTGAGAACTAACATGTTGAAAAACGGAAAAAATCTGTCTGATATCACTGAATGGTTGTGTCAAAAATTTGCAGTTGACACAAAGATAATTCCAGTGACAGACAATAGTGTTGAGACTAGAATTGTAACGAACAAGGGAGAACTCCATTTGCAGGAATTCTGGGTAAAGTATAAGGGTCAAGATAAGGTTGAAGGAATCAAATATCTTGGTGCGGACAAGGCAAGGGCAAACCCAGCTGCGGTAAATGCTATTCACGACTCAAAATTAGTAATCATTGCCCCAGGTAATCCTCTTACTAGCATTGGTCCAATACTATCAATTAAAGGAATCAGAAAGGAATTGTCAAAGTCAAAGAAAAAAGTTGTTGTTGTAAGTCCGCTCATAGGAAATTCTGCAGTAAGCGGACCCGCAGCGAAATATTTGGAAGCTGCAGGGATTGAAGTTTCTGTTTATGGCCTTGCCAAAATGTATTCTGAAGTGGCATCACATATGATAATTGATTCTGCCGATAAACTACATACGAGGAAGATCGAGAATTTAGATATGAAAGTATATGAGACAAAAATAAAAATGAAAGAAAAGAAAGATGAAGAGGCTCTGGCGTCTTTCATTTTAAAACAAATGCATGTCTAAGTCTAGAATCGGTGCGATAGTGCCCGTAAAAACATTTTCAAGGGCAAAAACTCGTCTTAACATATCTTCTGAAAAAACAGAAAAAATCTGCAGAATAATGTTAGAGTCTGTACTGGGATCTATTTCACAGTCTGAAATTATTGAAAAGACTGTAATTGTAAGCAAAGATGATGCTGCTTTTGAAATTGGAAAAAAATTTGGTGCGATGGAAATCTATGATCATGATGAACTTGGAGTCAATAATGCTGTTAAACTTGCTGACGATTATCTGTCAAAAGAAGGCTTTGATTCTACCATTGTCTTTCCTCAGGATATACCACTGATTCAGGCAGAAGATGTTAGGACACTGTTGGACATGAAGGTCCAAAATCGATGTGTGCTTGTAGTACCATCGAGAAAATTTGATGGTACAAATGCATTATTCCGAACTCCAGTTGATGTTATGGAGACTCATTATGATGAGGACAGCTACAAAATACATCTAGCCACTGCTGAGAAAAGAAATGCAAAATCTGCTCTCGTGCTTGTTAGGCGGATAATGTTGGACGTGGATGATCAATCTGACTTGAATCTAATAATGAGTTATGATTTACCCGTATCAAAGTCTCTTAGTAGCGTATTTGGCTGATCTCATCATTGCTTAAGTTGAAGCCTTTCTCGCTTTATTTTTATGTATGAGAGAATTTTAATGGAAATTGAAATTGAACCTGTGACTAGCAACAACTGTTCAAGAGTATCAGAAAAAGGATTTGAAATTTCCGAAGATAGAGGAGCTTGACCTAGAGTTGATATGAAAAATAAATAAGAATAAATGAAATAATTTGTCCCCCAGTGAATCAATATTGCAGGACCGAGCCCGTATCTTACATATACCCATCCTATTATGATTCCAGCTACTGCCGCCTGTGTGATTTTTCCAGGGCTCCATGGTGTTCCCGAGATTATATGTGCCGCCCCGAAGAATATGCCAACAGTAATTATTATCGCCATGGCCTTTTTGTAGTCTTTTATGTGTAAATATGCGGCGGGTCTCCAAAGTGACTTGAAAAAAAGTTTCCATGATGCGCGATATGAAAAGACAAGAAAGAGTGGTATTCCTATGAGAAATACTCTAAAGCCCAATTCTTCTGTCAGAGGAGATGTTGTAATTTGGAAAAACTGAATCAATCCATTCTGTGATTGAGGGGGTTCTATTTTTACTCCAAAACTTTGCTGTATCAAATCTATTCCAACTGAAACAAGTATCAATATGGAAAACCAAGTAATTGCATTGACAAGTCCATTTTCCTTCAATTCGTGCCAACCTTCTGATATGGTATTAGTCAAAGTTCTTGTTAGGCTGCTGAGAGGACCTGCAAATGAGATGGAAAATAATATTGCATAAGTTGACCATGCAATTATGAATGCGTCACCCAGTTGAAATGAAATTGGGATTTTATACCCTATTCCTGCAATGAAAAAGTTGAATGTGTCTATTGGATATTGAAAGTTTATGCTATGCCCAATTTCTGAATCAAAGACAAGATACGCACCTATGGGAAATGCTAAGATCATTATCCCAAAAATCACTGATATGAACGCAGAATAGGGAATGCATAAAACCCTGATTGCTTTGTCTATGCGCAACAAATTTCATTCAATGAACTTCAATGCTTGCTTCTGGAAATCCAAGTTTCACTAACGTTCCTTTTATCGAATCTCTATGATCTCCTTGTAGAAAGATATATCCGTCTTTAACTGTCCCGCCACAAGCATACCTGGCTTTCAATTCTCTGACCACTCTGCCAAGGTCATTCATTTTCGGATTTATCCCTTCAATCATGGTACCTTTTTTTTTAAAACGTCGTTCTTCAATTCGAACTACGATTTGAGTTTGATCTTTCTCAAGTTCACCGCAGGCACATAAATCGTTGGGAAGTCCGCAAGTATTGCAGATTACCGCCATTCGAGATAAAAAGCTGAAGCCCCACTATTAAGCCTTGTTCAAGTGTATCTTTTTTTATGTAGATAAAGTAATTTATGGTATGTCAAAAGAGCTTACAAAAAAAGCTGTGGAGATGCTTCTAAAGGGGGCTACGCTAGTAAGCGATCCTTGTCCTTATTGTAAAGGTGTGAGAATAATGCGTGATGGCAATGCACTTTGTGTAAATTGTGGCAGAGAAGCTAAAGAAGATATTCTGTATGATTCCATAAAATCAAAAGACAATACAAAAGAATCTTCACCACTTGAGAAACTCGATCAAAAGCTAAAAGATCTCACAGACGAATTACAGAAAGAAAAAGATTATGTAAAACAGCAACAGATCTTAAAGTCTATTAATGATATAATTGTCGTTAAGGAGAAACTCAAGAACCTATGAGCACAAAGGTATTTATTTAAACAGGCAGGAAAAAGTAATGTCATGAGTAGTAAGAAATCTGCACCACTGCCGGCATCAAGCGCAGGTCTTCTGAGATTCTTTGAAGATGAGACTAAGGGATACAAACTAAAGCCTGAGATAGTAGTAGCTATTCCAAGTGCATTAATTGCAATATCGTGGATCTTGAAAATATTTTTCACACCATGACCGATAGTTCTGATAGTGTATCCCGTATACACAAAAGGTATACATTAACAACATTTACTCCATCATCAAAATATGCATCACTTGCAATCTCAGTTGTTATTGCATGTGTTATAGTTTCATTATCATCAATTTATTATTTCAAATCAACTGATAACCTAATCATTAGCATACCTATAACGGTAGCTGTACTTGTCGTAGCTCAGTTTACTGATTTTAAACTACTTAAAACTGATTATTCTAAAGCTCTGCACATATCGGCATTTGGAAATCTTCTCTGGCTGGTTACTATAATTGGCGGTCTATTGTCTGTGCATGTATTTTCAAAATCTCACTTGTCTGAAATTTACATCGCTGAAGGCATGCTGCTCTTTGCAAGCTTTCGAATAGGCATATACACCTCTGTAATTGGAACTAAAGTAAAGACTGCATTAGCTACGTGTCTAGTACAACCTCTAGCAATGTTTCTGACATTTGTACCTGTAGAACAATGGTATCCTATGCTGTCAGATCCGCGAAGCATAACATTTGGTCTCGTTTTCATTTTCCTTGGAACTGCATGGACAATACTTACAGATAGAGCAACTGGAAAACTTACACGAACCCATACTTTTCTACAAGCATATGTGGCAGCGTTAACTCGTAACGATCCAGTTGGGATGGAAACAATGATGGAAGAGCGTTCTCAACCGTCAAAGGTTTCTACATTCCAGATTTTATTTAAAACGGAGAAGAATGATTGTAGACTTGTTTTGCCTGACGTGCATCCTGGACCATTTCATCCGATAGGAGGAAGCAACATCACGTACCTCATTTACAAAAACCTCAAGTCATCTGCAATGGTTATGCATAGCGTATCTGATCATTCTCTTAATCTTCCATCAAAATCTCAAGTAGAACAATATCTTGCAAGCTTACAGAAGAGTTCAACTGTACAACAAGGACTAACTTGTACAAAGCCTGTAACAGTTCAAGTCAATAAAGCTAGAACTGTAGGACTGCTGTTTGGGAAGACGGCTGTTCTCATACTGTCTCTCTCACCACATGGGATGGAAGATGTGCCTCCATCTGTCAAAACAGAACTTGAGCAATATGGGAAAAATAGGGGATTTGAAAGGGTGTTGATTGTTGACAGTCATAATGCGATGGGAGAAGAAATTTCTGGTCTAGACGCAGACGATCTTCTAAAGGCAGCTAAATCCAACCTTGACACTTTGATAACCAAAGACACAATGCCAATGGAAATTGGATTTGCAAACTCTGAAGATTCGAAAATAGAAAGCGA